>CAIWXH010000502.1 GCA_903916565.1 uncultured Oscillochloris sp.
CGTGCCATCGCACACGCCACCTATTTGCGCTTCGAGAAAATATAGAGCAGCAGCCCGCCGACGATGATGCTCCAGAAGTTAATCAGGCGGTCGAGCAGCGTCACCGCGATGCCCAGGCTGGGCACAATGCTAAAAAGGGTCAGCACCGTGGTGATGGCTCCCTCGACCACCCCGAGGCCCGCCGGGGTGATCGGCAGCGCGGTCAGCAGCGACGAGGCCAGGGCAATGAAGATGATCGCCGAGAGCGAGAGTGAGGCAACTGCGGGGCCGAACGCCTCGATCACGAAATAAAGTCGGAAGCCCTCAAGCAGCCAGATGCCGCCGGTGAAGAGTACCAGCCGGGGCAGCACTGCCGGGCTGAATGAACTGAGCGCCGCGTGTTCAAAGCGCTCGTAGAAGGCGTGCATCCGACGCGGGATGACGCGCCGCACCAGCGGGCCAAGCCAGCGCATCCCGGCGAGGCCGACCAAGATGGCGACCACCAGCAGCGCCCCAAAGCCAAACACGATCTGCGTGCCCTCGGGCATATGCGCCCCGAAGGTGAACCACGCCGAGATCATCAGCATAGCGAAGAGGCCCAGCATATCCAGCAGGCGCTCGGCGAAAATCGTGCCAAAGGCCGACGAGAACGAGACGCCGCCGTTATGCTTGAGCAGGTAGCCCCGGTACGCATCGCCTAGCTTGGCCGGCACAATACAGTTGGCGAACCACGAGAGGTAGATGTACTCCATCAGGGCGGGCAACGAGGCCCAACTGTCGCGGCCTGCCTCGACCGGCACCCTGGCATTGTGCAGCAGCAGCCGCCAGCGCAGCGCACGCAGCGGGAAGGTCAGGTAGAACACACTTAGCCCGAGGAGCAACATCCAGGGGTTGACTTTGCGGATGTATTGCCAGGTTTGGGCGAGATCGATGTTCAGCCCGCGAAAGGCGAAGATCACAATCGCGATGGCAATGCCAAATGAGACCAGGGTGCGCGGGCTACGCAGGCGCTCCCAGAGGGCAAACCCGCCCCGCTCGACCTCATCCTCAGACGTGATCGCGCTCTCTAAGTCCGATTCTGCCGCCCGCTGCCCCTTGGTGTCATCTACCATCATTCCGCGAGTCGCCCCTTTTTTCTGAACGAAGCTTCCGGGAAGCTTCAAGCTTCCCAGAAGCCAGCCGCACGTCAGTATACAATGGATCTCAGTGGCTGCCGCCGTCGGCCAGCCCCTCAGCGCGATACCACGCCCAGAAGCGGCTCAGCCCCTCCTCGACGTTAATCCTGCTGGCGAAGCCCAGCATGCGCCCGGCCTTCGCCGTGTTCGCAAAGGTGATCGGCGGCTCGGTCGCTGGCAGCGGGCACGCCTCGATGCGGGCCTCCAGGCCAGTAATTTGCTGCAGCAGATCGACGAAGTGGCGCATCTCAACGGGCTGCGCGTTGCCCAGGTTGAAGATTTCATACGGCTGTGGGCGATCCAGCGCGGCGATCACCCCGGCGACAATATCGTCCACGTACGTGTAATCGCGGAAGAGCTTCACCCCGTTCTCGAAGAGCACAAACGGCTCGCCGCGCACCATTTTGGCGACAAAAAGCGAAGGCGTCATATCGGGGCGCCCGCGTGGCCCGTACACCGTGAAGAAGCGCACCACCGAAGTGGGCGTACCGTAGAGACTGTGGAAGGTGTAGGCCAGCACCTCGGCGGCTTTTTTCGTCGCCGCGTAGGGCGAGAGCGGGCGATCCGTCGGGTCAGTCTCCTCGAAGGGCAGCTTGTCGGTTCTGCCGTAGACCGACGAGGTTGAGGCCAGCAGAAAGCTCTCGACCGCGTGGCGGCGGGCCAGTTCCAGCAGATGCACCGTGCCAGCCACATTCACTTGCTCGTACAGCGCCGGGTTGGCAATCGAGGGACGCGGCCCCGGCATTCCCGCCAGATGCGCTACGCGCCGGGGCTTGTGCGCGGCAAAGATCGCCGCCAGCGCCGCCGCATCACGGATGTCGGCCTCAGCCAGGGTGAAACCGGGCTGCGCGCTGGCCCACGCGAGGTTGCGCCGCTTGCGCGCCGGGTCGTAGTAGTCCGTGAAATTATCAACGCAGACCACCTGTTCGCCGCGCCGCAGCAGCGTATCCACTAAATGGCTGCCGATAAAGCCAGCCCCGCCCGTCACCAGGTACGTCATCATGGCTCCTTTCGCCCTTCGATAAGGTGCATCGCAGCTTTACTGTTTGGGCACGCGCATGGCTTGCTGCTGTGTTTGGCCTGACACCTGAAACCCGACCCCTGAAACCTTATCTTACCGTTCTGGCCCTTGCAGCGCTTGTTGCTGCGCTCGACCTGAAACCTGAAACCCGGCACCTGACACCTTGTCTTGGGCCACTTCGGCGATCACCAGCAAGGCCCAGATCGCGCCAAGCTGAAGGCCCAGATTGAGGACGTGTAAGTTCTCAAACAAATTGTGAATCGCTACCGCCGCCACCACGCCCGCCCCGCCCGCTGCCACACCCCGCCAGAGCCACGTCGAGGCCGCCTGGATCGCCCGCACGACTTGCCAGATCGTCGCGCCGATCAGCAGCAGGTAGGCCGTCAGCCCCACCAGTCCAGTCTCGGCGGCAATGTTCAGATAGTAATTGTGGGCGTGGCCCCGTGAGACATACCACGGGCGCACGCTCACCGGGCGCTCGCCAGCACGCGGCGGGGTCACGTAGGCCACGCTATAATTCCCAGGCCCAACCCCGGTCAGCGGGTGCTCTGTGACCATGTTCCACCCGGCCTGAAGATGGGCCATGCGCTCAACCACGGCGAAGTTCGCGGGAGTGATGTCGGCCCCGCGTGCGTCAAACAGGCGCAAGTTGCTCGTCAGGCTGTCCAGCCGATTCGTCAGCGCGGCGGGCAGCAAGCCACCCCCGCCAAGCAGCACCAGGGCGACGCCGGTTGCCCCCGCTGCCGCCAGCAGACGCTGCGTGACGCGCCGTAGCTCGTGGGGCAGCATGGTGGCGGTCGCGACGGCCAGGGCCACGGCCCCGCCAATGGCACCCGCCCACCCCCCGCGTGAAAAGCTCGCCAACAGGGCCGCGCCAGTCAGCGCCGTCGCCGCGCCCGCGCCCGCCAGGGCCAGCAGCGCCGGACGCCGAGGCGCGCCCGTCAGCAGGCCCACCAGGGCGAAGGTGGTCACGCCTGCCGCCAGCGGCCACGCTTGGTTCATATAGCCCGCGAACGAGTTGGGCTGCCCAATTGTGCCGTAGGCCCGCGCCCGTGCGCCAATCAGAAAGCTCGCTGGCCCCAGCCCAAACCAGAACTGCACCAGGCCCACCACGGCCTCGGCAGCGGGGGCGAACAGCAGACAAGCCACCAACCCCCCTACGCGCCACCCGCCCCGCTCGGTGCCGACCGCCCGCAGCGCCAGCAGGTACATCAGCGGCACCGTCGCCCAGCGTGCGGTTTCGCGCACAGCCTCGCTGCCGCTGTAGGGCGTCAGCGCCGCAGAAAGCGCCATCGTCCACAGGAAGAGCGCCAGGGGCGGAAAGAGTCGCCCGAAGCGCACAGGCCGCTCGGGATGCGCCAGCACGTGCAGGGCCAAGCTGCCAATTGACAGCAGCAGCGCCGCCTGGGTCACGCTCAGCCCGCCCGGCAGCAGCACAAGTTCCTGCACTGGCACCGACAGCACCGCCAGATAGAGCGCCCACGCCGGGTCAAGCAGCGCCAGGGCTGCCGCGATGCTGCCCAGCACGAGCAGGGTCGCCAGCCCTACGGGCAGCCCGGTGATCGCCAAGGCAAGGCCAAGCCCGCCGAGGCCCCAGGCAGCGACCCCGGCCCAATACGGCGTCTGCGCCAACCTGAACGCTGACACTGCGGCTTACAATTCGCCGAGGCGCTGAAGCTGCTCGCGGAACCAAGGGATGGTCTGCTCAAGACCGTCGCGCAGACCGACCCGTGGCTCCCAGCCCAGCACGCGCTTGGCCTTACTATTGTCGGGCTGGCGCACCTGCGGGTCGTCCTTCGTGCGAAGATCTCTGTAGACCAGCCCGGCCTGGTTGCCCGTCAGCTCATTGACCAACTCGGCGAACTCTTTAATCGTGAACTCGCCGGGGTTGCCAATGTTCACCGGCTCCACTTCGTCGGACTGAAGCAGCCGATAGATGCCCTCGACGAGGTCACTCACATACTGGAACGAGCGGGTCTGCATCCCGTCGCCGTAGGCGGTCAGCGGCTGGCCCTTCAGCGCTTGGGCGATGAAGTTGGGCACCACGCGCCCGTCACGCAGGCGCATGCGCGGGCCGTAGGTGTTGAAAATCCGCACGATGCGCGTCGCCACCCCGTGATAGGTGTGGTAGGCCATCGTGATGGCCTCGGCGAAGCGCTTGGCCTCGTCATAAACCCCACGCGGGCCGACCGGGTTGACGTGGCCGTAGTAGGTCTCGGGCTGGGGATGCACCTGCGGGTCGCCGTACACCTCCGAGGTCGAGGCAAGCAGGAAGCGGGCACCCTTCTCTTTGGCGAGGCCAAGCGCTTTGTGTGTGCCCAGCGCGCCGACCTTCAGCGTCTGAATCGGCAACTCAAGATAGTCAATGGGCGAGGCGGGCGAGGCAAAGTGCAAAATGGCGTCCAGCGGCCCATCCACATAGATATAGTTGGTCACGTCATGCTTCACGAAGCTGAAGCGCTCGTGGCCGGCGAGGTGGGCGATGTTGTCAGTAGTGCCGGTGATCAGGTTGTCCATCGCAATGACCGTGTGGCCCTCGGCCAGAAAGCGGTCACTGAGGTGCGAGCCGAGGAAGCCGGCACCGCCGGTGATGAGAACGCGCATGGGGACTCCTTAGGTTGGGGCGGTTTGGCTCAGACAAGGTTTGTGGCTGCTGTACAGTTTAGGCATACGCAAGGCTTTCTGATGCGCTTGGCCTGGTACCTGAAACCTGGCACCTGAAACCTTGGCTTAGGCGGCTTAGTAAGCTCCCCGGCCACCGATCACGGCGGGGATGACCATGAGGAGAATGCGTAAATCCATGCTGAGCGACCAGTTCTCAGCATAGTAAATATCGAGGCGCACCTGCTCATCGAACGACATATCGCTGCGCCCGAGCGCCTGGACGAGTCCGGCGCAGCCCGGCAGCACCTCAAGGCGCCGATGGTGCCAGAGTTCGTAGCAGGCGACCTCGTCAGGCAGCGCGGGGCGCGGGCCAATCAGGCTCATCTCGCCCCGCAGCACATTGATGAGCTGAGGCAGTTCGTCCAGGCTAGTGCGCCGCAGAAAGCGCCCAAACTTGGTAATGCGCGGGTCGTCGCGGATCTTGAAGAGCGGGCCGTCGGCCTCGTTGTGTACCGCCAGCGCGGCCTTACGCGCCTCGGCGTCGGGCACCATCGTGCGGAACTTGTAGCACATAAAGAGGTCGCCGCGCTTGCCGACCCGCTGTTGGCGAAAGAGGATGCCGCCCGGCGAGTCGAGGCGAATCAGCAGGGCGATCAGGCCACCCAGGGCCAGGGTGAAGGGTGCCGTCAGTAGGATGGTCGTCACATCAATGGCGCGCTTGAGGATCAGGTTGGCCCCACGCAGCCGGATCTCTTTGGGCCGTAGCAGCGGCACGCCGCTCAAATGGTGCAGATCGACGCGGTCGAAGCTGAGTTGGTAGAAATCGGGGGCCAGCAGATAGCCGATGCCCAGGCGCTCGCACGTCGCCACCAACTCGGGCAGACGGCCCTGCTCCCAGAAGGGCAGGGCGAGAATGACCTGTTGTGCGCCGCTCTGGCTGAGCGCCTGCTCAAGCTCATCGAGTGCGCCCAGGTGGCGATAGACGTGGGTGGTCCGCCCTTTCTCGACAATGGGCCGGTCGTCGAGGTAGCCGACCAGCGCATAGCCAAGGCCCGGCGAGGCGGCGAGGCCGCCCATCACCTCTTGGCCGAGGCCCGTCCCACCGACCACGATCACGCGCTCCTGGTCAATCCCGTGCGACCACCGCCAGTGTTGCACGCCAGCCCGCAGCAAGCGCCAACTGCTAAGCAGGAGCGTAATCGTGGCCCCGGCGAAGACAAAGATGAGGCGCGAGTAATAGAAGGGTTTATAGAGGAAGACAATCACGATTAGCAGCGCCATGCCCGTCAGGGTGCTGCTGACGATGATGCCGACTTGGTCGAGCAGGCCAAGCCGAGGTGAGGCCCGATAGAGGCCACGGGTCGTGAAGCGCAGCGCGAGGAGCAGCATCAGGGGGAGGATGATCGGCAGGAAGGCGGCAAAATCAACGTGGTTCTGGGTTGCGACCTCGAAGATTTTATGCGCGAAAGGCTCGGGCCAGTCGGCGAGATAGCGCAACCAGTAGGCAAACAGGAAGCCAACAAAGACTAGCGCCTGATCCCAGGCCAGCATCCCCAGCGCGGTCAAGCGACGGCGGCTGCGTGCCGGCTGTGCGGCCTTTACGGCCAGTGTCGGCCCGACAGTGCGGATACTTCGATCCATCCGGTCTCCCCGGCCCTACGCCGCCTCAAAGCCTCCTTGGGCCGTACCGAATTGTACCATACCCGGCAGGAGGCGCAGCGTGTGTGACGTTTGGGCCGTGAAGCCAGGCTATGCGGCGTGCCGAGGGTTTTCGCTCTCGGCGGGGTCGGCGGGGACTGCGGCACGCACATGCTCAACGTACATCGAGACTCCGGGGGCGGCAGCAACAACCAACATAAGGACGAGGAGGCTGAGCCAGAGCATAGGTGTGCTACTCCATAATTTAGCGCTGGTAAGCCCGTGCCTCAGCGCCCCCCACGCTGGATGGCGACGTATCCTACCACAGCTTCGCGATAACGCAAGTCTCGTGCCGACGTGTGGATGGGCGGTGCCCGTCCGAGACGCCCGCCCGGTGGCTGAAGCCACGGGCTGGTATCTGCGAAGCCCGCTTCAGCGGGCTAGAGCCTGCGGCTTTGCATCCGTAGCCGGGCGCTTCAGCGCCCCGGCGAGCGAGGTTGTCGCCACCCTAGCGACGGATGGACGGGCGTCGCCCGTCCATCCGTCTGACACCTGACACCCGACACCTGACCCCTTGGCTTACGCCGCTTTGGCGGTCTGTGGCTCTTCGGTGCCCTCGACGGCATTCTCGATACGCGCCACCGCATCGCGGGGCGTCACGGCCTTGAACAGACCCCGATAGACTTCCCAACGGGCCAGGATCTCGCTGCCACGAGCGCTGCCGGTCAGCTCGATGTGGCGCTTGATGAGTTGCTGGACGCGGGTGGCATCGCGGGTGCTGAGGGGCCGCAGCTCGACCAACTGCGGATTGTAGCGCCGCTCAAGCGTGTCGGCCTCGTCGAGAACATAGGCGCTGCCGCCGGTCATCCCGGCACCGAAGTTGCGCCCCGTGCCCCCAAGGATGACCACCGTGCCGCCGGTCATGTACTCGCAGCCGTGGTCGCCCACGCCTTCGACCACCGCCGTCGCCCCCGAGTTCCGCACGGCGAAGCGTTCGCCGACTTGGCCGGCGGCGTATAGCTCGCCGCCAGTCGCCCCGTAAAGCAGCGTGTTACCGGCGATCACATTCTCGTGCGGCGTGTAGCGGGCCGCCGCGTCGGGCGCGACCACGATGGTGCCGCCCGCCATGCCTTTGCCGACATAGTCGTTGGCGTCGCCGGTGAGCAGCAAGTCCACGCCGGGGGCGTTGAAGGCGCCGAAGCTCTGCCCGGCGCTGCCGCGCAGGTTGATCGTGATGGTGCCGACGGGCAGCCCCTTGTCGCCGTAAATCTGGCCGATGGCCCCAGCCAGCCGGGTGCCGACCGAGCGGTCGCGGTTGCGGATGCTGTAGCTCAGGCTGGTCGGGCCACGGGCAGCCAGCG
This sequence comes from uncultured Oscillochloris sp., assembly GCA_903916565.1. Taxonomy (GTDB): domain Bacteria; phylum Chloroflexota; class Chloroflexia; order Chloroflexales; family Chloroflexaceae; genus CAIWXH01. Next base: position 7,779 of record CAIWXH010000502.1, read on the forward strand.
CGGCCCGCGTATCCTGCATCACCTGCTCGTTCAGGCTCTCTTCGGCGGGCAGCGCGTTGCGCCCCCCGTTGTGGTGCAACTCGCCGCCGGTCGCCAAGTGCGCCGTCCCAATCACCGCCGTCAGGTCAAGCGAGTCGGCTCCGCGCTGGCCGGTGGTGCGCTGGCGCAGCAGGTCGCTGCGGCCCACCGCCTCATCAACCGAGCGCAGGCCCAGGCTCGCCAGCAGCTCGCGCATCTCCTGGGCCATATAGCGGAAGAAGGCCATCACCATCTCGGGCTTGCCGGGGAACTTGGCCCGCAGATCCAGGCGCTGGGTGGCGATGCCCACGGGACAGGTGTTGTTGTGGCAGGCGCGGGCCATAATGCAGCCCTCGGCGACCAGGGCTGCGGTGCCGAACGAGAACTCGTCGGCCCCAAGCAGCGCGGCGACCACCAGATCGCGCCCGGTCTTCATGCCGCCGTCGGCGCGCACGCGCACCCGCCCGCGCAGCCCGTTCAGCACCAGGGTCTGCTGCGTCTCGGCCAGCCCTAGCTCCCACGGAATGCCGACATTCTTGATGCTGCTGAGCGGCGCGGCCCCGGTGCCGCCGTTGTAGCCGCTGATCAGGATGGTGTCGGCGTAGCCCTTCGCCACGCCAGCGGCGATGGTGCCCACGCCCGACGTGGCAACCAACTTCACGCTGACGCGGGCGGTCGGGTTCACCTGCTTGAGATCGTAGATGAGCTGCGCCAAGTCTTCGATGCTATAAATGTCGTGGTGCGGCGGCGGCGAAATCAGGGCCACGCCGGGGACGGTGTGGCGGATGCGGGCGATCTCTTCGTTGACCTTGTGGCCGGGGAGCTGGCCGCCCTCACCGGGCTTGGCGCCCTGGGCCATCTTGATCTGCAACTCGGTGGCGCTGGCAAGGTAGGCCGGGGTCACACCGAAGCGCCCCGAGGCCACTTGCTTGATTCGGCTGTTGCGCTCGTCCCGATAGCGGGCGTGATCCTCGCCGCCCTCGCCGCTGTTCGCCATACCGCCCAGGCGGTTCATCGCAATCGAAAGCGTCTCGTGCGACTCGATGCTGGTGGAGCCGTGGCTCATTGCGGCGGTGCTGAAGCGCTTGACAATCGTCTCAATCGGCTCGACCTCGTCCAGGGGCACGGCGGGGCCAGCGGGCACAAACACTAGCAGGTCGCGTGGCTCGACAGGCTGGCGCCCGTTGACCAAATCGGCGTAGGCGCGATAGGTAGCGTAGCCTTCGGCGCTGACGCCGGGGCCGTGGCTGTCGCCAGCCAGCGCCTGCGGGCTATGGGTGGCCTTTTGCAGCGCCTGAATAACGGCGGGGCTAAAGGCGTGCTGCTCGCCATCCTTCTTGAACTTGTAGAAACCGGCGTGAGCCAACGTCGGGGCCGGCAGGCCGAAGGCGCGGGCGTGGCGGACGCGCACATCATGCTCGATCTTGTCCAGGCCGATGCCGCCAATCCGCGTCGGCGTGCCGGTAAAGCACGTCTCGACCAGCGCCGGAGCGAGGCCGACAATCTCGAAGATCTGGGCGCCGCAGTAGCTATCAATCGCGGCGATGCCCATCTTCGACATCGTCTTCAGCAGACCCTTTTCGAGCGCCTGGATGAAGTGCCGCTCCGCCTCCTCGGCCAGCGTGAGCGAACGGAGGTCGCCGGACACCTTCTCGACGCCGTTATTCGACGCCATGTGCTTAATGGCTTCGCGCTCGATTGCCAGGTTTCGCACACTCGCCAGGGCCAAGTAGGGGTTAAGCGCCTCGGCGCCGTAGCCCACCAGACAGGCCAGATGATGCACCTCGCGCAGCTCCCCGGTTTCAGCCAGCAGCGAGCAGAGCGTGCGTAGCCCCGTGCGAATCAGGTGGTGATGCACCGCGCTGACGGCCAAGAGCGCGGGGATCGGCGCATAGTCGGCGTCCACATCCTTGTCGCTGACAATCAGCACGGCGGCCCCGCCGCGCACAGCGGCTTCGGCGGCGGCGCGCAGCGTGTCAAGCGCGGCCAGCAGCGTGCTGCCGACGGGCAGCAGCGCCTTCACGGTCGCGACGGGCACCAACGGGTCGCCATTCGCCCGCAGGGCCGCCAGTTCGGCGTTGGTCAGCACGGGCGAATTAATCTGAAGCAGATGCGCGTGTTCGGGCGTCTGGGCGAGGATGTTGCGGCGCCTGCCAACCGCCCCGCTCAGCGACATCACCAGATCCTCACGCAGCGAGTCAATCGGCGGGTTCGTCACCTCCGCGAAGCGCTGCTTGAAGAAGTGGAAGAGCGGGCGGCCCTGCTCAAGCTGCGAGAGCACGGCGGCGGGCGTGTCATCGCCCATCGAGCCGACTGGCTCGTGCCCGGTGCTGCCCATCGGCTTCAGCACCGCCGCGAGATCCTCGCTGGTATAGCCGAAGGCGACCTGTTGCGATTGGAGATTGGTGATTGGAGAGTGGAGATTCTCCTCTGCAATCTGCAATCTGCAATCACCAATCTGTTTAAGGTGCTGGCCGACCCACGCCTCGAAGGGCTGGAGACCGGCGAGGTACGCCTTCACATCCTCGTTGGTAAAAAAGCGCCCGGTGGCGGTATCAACGGCGATCATCTGGCCGGGGCCAAGCTTGCCCTTGTGGACAATGCGCGCCTCGTCAATGCTCACGGCGCCCACCTCAGAGCCGGAAATGACCAGCCCATCATCGGTGACGATGTAGCGGGCGGGGCGCAGCCCGTTACGGTCGAGCGACGTGCCGACCACGCGCCCATCCGAGAACGTCAGGGCGGCGGGGCCATCCCACGGCTCGACCAGACAGGCGTGGTACTGGTAGAAGGCCCGCAGGGCCGGACTCATGTCGGTGATTTTCTCCCAGGCTTCGGGGACGAGCATCGCCAGCGCATGCCGGACATCGCGCCCGGTGATCGCCAGCAGTTCAAGCGCGTTATCCAGCTTCGTCGAGTCCGAGCCGCTCTCGTCAAGGACGGGGAAGAGCGCCGAGGGGCCGTCCACGATGTTGCCGAGGAAATCATCAGGCAGATCGAGCACCGCATGACGGGCGCGCATCCAGTTAGCGTTCCCCTGCACCGTGTTGATCTCGCCATTATGCGAGAGCATGCGGAAGGGCTGAGCGCGCTCCCAAGTGGGGAAGGTATTGGTCGAGTAGCGCTGGTGATAGACGGTGAGCGCAGTCACATAGTCGGGGTCGCGCAGGTCGAGGTAGAAATCGGCGAGGTTGGTGCCGAGCAACAGACCCTTATAGACCACCGTGCGCGAGGAGAGCGAGGGCACGTAGGCGCTCAGCCCCTGCGCGGTGAAAGTCTGCTCCATCGCCTTGCGGGCCAGAAAGAGCGTGCGCTCGAAGGCGACATCAGCGAGACCGGCGGGGCGGGCGAGGATGGCCTGCCTGATGCGGGGCATCGCGTCAAGCGCACGCTGGCCAAGCGCCTCAAGCTTAATCGGCACGTCGCGCCAAGCGAGGAGCGCGATCCCGCGCTCACCCAACGCCTGGGCGACAATGGTACACGAAGCCCGGTACGCCTCTTCCGCGACGGGCAGAAAGAACATGCCAAGCGCGAGGTCGGCGGGGTCGGCGGCCACCCCATGCTGGCGCAGTTCGCGCAGCAGCAGTTCGCGTGGCAGCTGAGTCAGAACGCCAGCGCCATCGCCTGTCTTCGCATCATCGGCGACGGCGCCGCGATGCTCAAGGTTACTGAGCGCTTCGAGCGCCATCGCCAGAATGGCATGCTCAGGGCGACCATCGATGCGCGCCACAAAGCCAATACCACAGGCGTCATGCTCGAAACGGGGGTCGTACAAGCTGTTGGGCGCAGGCGCGGGCAGATTCATGAGCGTCCACCTTACTCGCTTCAATATAGACAGATAGGCGCTCGCCATGCCTCAGATCACTGAGGTCGGGGCGAGCGCCATTGTCGCGTTCTGGTCGCCAAGCGGCGAATGCTTCGGCGGCCTCGTACGGAGGTGCCTACAGGCTCGGGTCGGACAGGCGAGGTTTAGAAAGGCAAGCCAGCGGGTACGTTAAAAAAATGCCGCCACTGCTCCGAACATTGAGCGTCGGGCGACAGCATCGCGCACCGTGCGCTAAAGGTTTAATCCTGGTTCAAAGATTAGAGCGCACTATACACCCCGTTGGGTGCCTTGTCAAGCCCGTTTGTACTTTCTATCTAACTGTAAATCGCCTGGCGATTGGTTCCATGGGGCTATTTGTACAATCAGAACAAGGGGCCATCATGGTAGAATGGCGGCCCATGAAGACCCCCCGCATTGCCTATTGTTCGCCCGTGAACCCCGCGCCGTCGGGTATTTCGGACTATAGCGAGGAGTTGCTGCCCTATTTGGCGCAGTACGCCGAGCTGACGCTGTTCGTGGAGGACGGACTCAAGCCGACGAATCCGCAGCTTGGGCAGCACCTAGAGGTGCTACCGCTCCGTCGGCTTGAGCGTGAACTGCGGCGGCGTCCGTACGCTGCGCTGGTCTATCACATGGGCAACAGTCCGGCCCACGCGGCAATCTGGGGCCAGGCGCGGCGGCTGCCCGGCGTGGTGGTACTCCACGACTTTGTCTTGCACCACTTCATGCTCTGGTATGCGGCCAACGCCCGCCACGACATCCAGCTTTATGTGCGCGAAATGGGCGAGCGCTACGGTGAGGCCGGCGCACATATCGCCCAGTTGATGATTCGTTCCCGCTTCACCGACGCGGCCTTCGACTTTCCGTGCTGCGAGCCGGTGCTGGCGGCGGCGCGTGGCCTGATCGCGCATAGCCGCTTTGTGCGCGACCGGGTCGCCGCCATGCGGCCTGATTTGCCCGCTGCTGTGGTGCCGATGGGCGTCCCGCTGCCTACGGTCACCGACCGCGCCGCCGCCCGCGCACGTCTGGGCTTGCCCCACGAAGCTGCCGTGCTGGCGAGTTTCGGGCATATCAACGCCTGGAAGCGGGTTGAGCCGGTCTTGCGCGCCGTGGCTGCGCTGCGGGCCGAAGGGATTGACGCACGCTACATTCTGGTGGGCAGCGTCTCGCCGAACTATGATCTGGCGGGCCTGATCGCCCGTTCGCGCTTGGGTGATGCCGTGACGATTACGGGCTATGCGCCCCGCGCGCAGTTCGAAGACTATGTGGCTGCCGCCGACATCTGTCTCAACTTACGCTTCCCGACCGGCGGCGAGACCAGCGCCAGTCTGCTGCGGCTGCTTGGCGCGGGCCGTCCGACGCTGGTGAGCGCCGTGGGTGCTTTTGCCGAATTGCCGCCTGGAACAGTCGCTCAGGTTGATCCTGGCCCTGCCGAGGGCGATCAGGTGCTTGCCTATTGCCGCCTGTTGTTGCGCCGCCCTGACCTTGCCGCCGCGCTGGGCGCACAGGCCAGGAACTTCGTCGCCGCTGAACACACGCTCGCCGGGGCTGCGTTGGGCTATGCCCGTTTTCTCGCGCACCTGTATGGCTGGCCCGCGCTTAGGCGTATGCGCGACGAACCCCTCTGGCCGATTGATCTTCCTGCTGAACCCGCTGTGCCCGCCACGCACCCGGTAGCCGTGGCGAACCGGGTGCCGCAGCCCAAGCCTGTGCCCCCCCTGGTCGCAACTGCCGCCCGTGCCGCAGTCGAGATCGGCCTGAGCGACTACGATAGTGCGCTGCTGCGTACCGTGGCCGCACGGATCGCCGAACTCGGCTGACCCCATGGCGGTTGCAACGTCGCCCGCCGGGGGGCTGAAGCCCCCGGCTCTTGGCGTGCGAAGCCTGCCTTCGCAGGCTCGTTGAGGCCGCGCAGGCGGCCTTCGTCCCGCGTCGCCCGTGGCTTGAGCCACCGGGCGGGGGGCGTAGCACGACGTTGCAGTCGCCATGCGGCTGACCAACATTGCGTTGTAACTCCGCACTCTACACTTGTGTTGACGAGACGCTTTTACGCGCCGCGTCAACCGCTCCACAGGCAACGTAGAGCGACGCCAGTCTGTTACGGCACATGGGTTTCAGGCGCTGGCTATATCTCAGGGGGATACCTATTATGCTTACACTTGCCCAACGCGACCGCATCGTTTGCCATCTACAGCGCGGTTGGAAGCTGCCAGATAGTCTTGTCCATGAGCTTTGGTCGGCGTACGAGACTCTTGAGCAGACCGTCGGCGACCAGGATGCGAATCTGATCTCCGCTGGTGACCACCAAGATCTTGACGCACATCGTGAACACCAACAACCTCATTTTGGCACCTACGATGTAGACGGCTAACTACGTCTTTGCCCTTGACCATCCCCCGGTGCCGTAACCGGGGGATGCTGATTCATGCGTGGTTTCGGGTGTCGGCGGTTCTGGCTTGACCGTTCGTAGTTTGGGCTTTAGCCCATTGCGGTGGTTTATACGCGGCTGAAGCCGCTACTACGAACCACACAGACGGTAAAGCTGGTTTGAAGCCTTGTCTAAGGCATGGTTCGTGAATACGTTACCGTTTGGGCACGCGCAGGGCTTGCTGATGCGTTCGGCCTGAAACCCGACACCTGAAACCTAAGACTATTCTATGACGACCCAGACACAGGTGGAGCGGCCAGCGGCGCTCTTTGGACGTGCGTGGACTGATCTCACGATGGTGGTGGTGGTGCTGATTTGGGGCGCAAACTTCAGCATTGTGAAGGTTGCCATCCAACAGATTCCGCCGCTGACCTTCGCGGGCCTGCGCTTCTTCATCGCAAGCGTGCTGCTCTGGCTCGTGCTGCGGGCCGTTGAGGGCCGTCGCCCGCTCCCGCCAGGCGCACTGCGTCAGCTCATTTGGCTTGGCATGGTCGGCAACTCGATCTACCAGGTCTGCTTCCTGTTTGGCCTCGCGATCTCGACGGCGGCCAACGCCTCGCTGATCATCGCCACCACGCCCGCGTTAGTGGCAGGGGTGGGCGCGATCCTTGGCATCGAACGGCTACGGCGGGTCGCCATCGGGGGCATCGCGTTGGCGCTTGGCGGCGTGATCCTCATTCTGACGGCCCGTGGTCTGCACTTCGGTGGAAGTGGTCTGGTCGGCGACCTCTTGTTGCTCGCCTGCGCCATTAGCTGGTCAGCCTACACGCTTGGGGTGCGCTCGCTGCGCGGTGGCCTTTCGCCCCTCGCCATCACCACCTGGACGACCATCACTGGCACGCCGGGCCTGCTGCTACTTGGCCTGCCCGGACTTGTGCAGACCAACTGGGCCACCGTAAGTGTCGGCGGCTGGTTCGGCCTGGCCTATTCGACGGTGCTTGGCCTCGTGGTCGCCTATTTACTCTGGAATACGAGCGTGCGGGTCGCCGGGAGCAACCGGACGGCAATCTATAGCTGCGCCATCCCCATGGTCGCCACCCTGGTGGCCTGGCCCATCCTCGGCGAAGTGCCCACATGGATGCAGGCCGCTGGCGCAATCCTCATCGTGACCGGCGTGCTGCTCACCCGACGTCCGTAGCGTGCTTAAAGATGCATGGCGGTTGCAACGTCGCCTTTTACCCCTCACCCCCGGCCCCTCTCCCTCAAGGGGCGAGGGGAGATTCCGCAGTAGGATGCGTTCGGCTCCCCCTCTCCCGCTCAGGGAGAGGGGGCTGGGGGGTGAGGGCTGGCGCGGCAATCGAACGTTGCAACCGCTATGTGCGTGATGCGTCACTTGTGTGCCTATTCTCTGACCAGTGTGGTATCATTCATGGACAGTGCAACGGTTACAAATGCCGTTCCAGTCAGCTTCCTCTTCGCCCTCGATTTCAGTAACGTTCCACGCTAACATAAGGTGACGCCATGGCCGCGATCAGGATTATGCTTGCCGAGGATAATGACCTCGTCTCATTGACCCTGGAGGAGCAGCTCAAGGGGCTGGGCTACGAGGTGCTTGGGATTGCCCGCTCGGGCACCGACGCAGTCAGCCTGGCGAACCGTCTAAGGCCCGACCTGATCATTATGGACATCAGGATGCCTGAGATGGATGGCACCGAGGCTGCCGCCCGCATCCGCGACCACTTCCCCGTGCCGATTATCATGCTTACGGCCTACGCCGACAACGAGACGATCAAACGCGCCGAGGCTGCTGGTGCGCTGGGCTATTTGGTCAAGCCGATCAATGAAAATGAGCTGACCCCCGCGATTAGAATTGCCCTGGCCCGCTTCAAAGAGATGCAGATCCTACGCTCGCAGGTGGATGAGCTGGCCGAGTCGCTAGAGGCGCGCAAGCTGATCGAGCGCGCCAAGGGCATCCTGATGCAGCGCCTTGGCCTAAACGAGCGTGACGCCTACGAGCGTCTACGGCAACGCGCCCGCGATAAGCGCACCAAGATGAAGGACATCGCCCAGGCCATCATTGAGGCCGAAGAGCTGCTTGGTTCGTAAGGCTTGACGACCATTAGGCTCTATGGTATAGTCCCGCCTAGTGTGACCGATAGGAACAGGAAGCAGCGCGCAATGCCCCGTCTCGGCAACAACTTCTTCTATTTCTATTTTACCAGCCCACATATGGCCTGGTCGCTTCGCACTAGCTAAGAATTTCGGTCGCAAGACAAGCTTACAGAGGGCGTGAAGCAACAGGGCTTCACGCCCTCTCTGCTTGTCGTCATTAGACAAGGGGTCAGGGGTCAGGGGTCAGGCCGAACGCATCAGCAAACTCTGCGCGTGACCCGACGGTAAAGCATCCACGAAATCTTGTCTTAGCAGGGAGAACGCTATGTCCGTTAGGTGTCGAGGCGTGCGCGGCGCGACCACTTGCGAGTCCAACACCCGTGAGGCGATCCTTGAGGCCACCCATGAACTGCTGGCGCTGCTCATCGAGGCGAACGGGATCACCCCCGATGAGATCGCCAGCGCGATCTTTACCACTACGCCTGATCTCAACGCGGAATACCCCGCCGTCGCCGCTCGCGCCCTTGGCTGGACGGAGACGGCCCTGCTCTGTAGCCACGAGATGAGTGTCCCTGGTGGCCTCCCGTGCTGCATTCGGGTGCTTGTCCACTGGAATACCGTCTGCCGCGCTGATGAATTGCGGCACGTCTACCTCAGGGGGGCGCGCAATCTGCGCCCTGACCTTGCCGATGCGCTGCCGCCCAAACGCCCGCCCGCCGCTGATGGTGCCGCGTAGGTGTGAAGTCTTCATGAGGGCGCATGAAGTCTTCATGAGGGCGCATGAAGTCTTCATGAGGGCGCATGAAGTCTTCATGAGGACGCATGAAGTCTTCATGAGGACGCATGAAGTCTTCATGAGGAC
>CAIWXH010000503.1 GCA_903916565.1 uncultured Oscillochloris sp.
CTATCGGCTATCGGCTATCGGCTATCGGCTATCGGCTATCGGCTATCGGCTATCGGCTATCGGCTATCGGCTATCGGCTATCGGCTATCGGCTATCGGCTATCGGCTATCGGCTATCGGCTATCCTCACTCGCCCCCGAGGGCGAGCAGCAGCTCAATCAGCAACTGGCCGTGGCGGCAGAGGTCGTCAAGGGGGATGTGTTCATCGGGGCCGTAGGTCGAGCTGTCGGGCATCGTCATGCCCACCGAGGCCACCGGGCAGTCGAGCCGGGCGGCGAAGAGTTGAAGCGGCAACGCGAACGGGCCAGCCGACACCACGGGCAGCAGCGAGCCGAAGACCTCGGCGCCGGCGGCGGCGACTTGGCGCACGAACAGGCTATCGGGGTGGGTGCGGGCGGGCGGGTAGCCGCCGGGCAGTCGCTCGAAGACCACATCGGTGAAGCCCCGGTCGTCGAGATGGGCGCGCAGCAGCGTCGCGATGTTGTCAGGGTCTTGATGCGGCACAAGCTGAAAGTCGAGGACGGCGGTCGCCAGCGAGGGGAGCTGGGCGAGTTCGTGCTCTGGCTCGCAGTGGAGGCTGCTGAGGTTACAAGTGGGCAGGCTCACCTCGGCGCGAACGAGGGCGACGCCGCTCATGCCGAAGAGGAAGCCGTCGGCGCCCCAGGCGGCGAGGCGACCTTTCTCATTGAGCTTGATCGCGCGCAGCGCGATATTCTCGTCGCGGGTGGGGCCATCAACATGGTCGTAGAAACCGGGGATGCTGATGTCCTCGTCCTCGCCCTTAATGCTCGCCAGCGCCCAGGTGAGACGCCAGAGCGGGTTCCGCATGGAGGGGGCGACGCCAGCAGACAAGGGGTGGGTCGGCCCGCGCACGCTGAGGCGCACCTGGAGCAGCCCCTTGGTGCCGCTGTAGCAGAGGGGGTTACCGGCGGCATCGCGCTCGCCGGTGCTGCCCAGGCAGGCATCGGCGGCGAGCATGTCGCTGTGGGCGGCGAGGGCCGCCGGGAGACTCGGCGAGCCAAGCAGCCCGCCGCCGTCAATGACGATGACGACGCCGCAGGGCAACTCGCCCTCGGCGTGGATGAACGCCTGGATGGCTTGGAGATGCGCCGCCAGGGGGCCTTTGCCCTCGGCCACGCCGCGCCCATAGAGCGCACCCTCGCGCTCACCGAGCTGATACGGCTCGTGCGACCACGCGAGCCACGGGCCGGTCGGGGGCGCGTCGAAGCGATGGTAGAGCAGCAGCGTGTGCCCGGTGCGGCCATCGCGACGGCCAATCAGCACCGGCGGGCCATCCGCGTAGAGGCGCACCTCCATCCCTAGGCCGTGGAGCATGCGGGCGAGCAGATCGGCGGTGACGTGGAGATCGTCAAGCTGGCCCACGCTTGAGGGCTGCGCGCAGAGGGTGCGGAGCGACTGGATGAGCTTTTCGGTCAGCAGAAGTGGTGGCGCTGACACTGCAGGCTCCTCAGTTCGGCACGAGCAGACGGAGAGTGTTCGGGATAACGTGGGTGCGTAACGGCATTATAGCACGCGGCGCCCTGGGGTAGCCTAGCCCCGATTCACCGCCGCCAGCACCACCTGCCACGCCGCATCAACCTGGGCGCGCGTCTGGGCCTGGGAGCCACCATTCGCGATCACCACCGTCGCGGAGGTGAGGCGTGCGGTCTGGGAAACCTGGGCGGCGATGCGCTGACGCGCCTCGGCCTCGCTCATGCCCCTGGTGGTTCGCATCCGCTCGATCTGCTGCTCTTCCGGGCAGGTGACGACCCAGATTTGCGCGCACTCTTTGACCCAGCCCGACTCGATCAGCTTGATCGCGTCGATCACCACCACGGGGCGATTGAGCATACCCAGCCGTGTGCCATAGCCGCCAGCCCGGCCCACCGTCTCGATGAAGGCCCAGATTTCGGCCCGCGCCACCGGGTGAATTATTTGCTCAAGCTGCTGTAGCTTCGCTGGGTCGCTGAAGACGAGCGCACCCAGCTTGCCACGGTCGATGGTGCCAGTCGGGCTGACCACCCCAGGGCCAAAGGCGGCCACGATCTGCTGATAAATGGGTGTGCCCGGCTGCTGAAGCTTGTGGGTCACGCGGTCGGCGTCGATGACGCGGGCACCTAGCGCGGCAAGCATCGCTAAGACGGTGCTCTTGCCACAGGCGATCCCGCCGGTGAGACCAATGAGGTAGGGTTTTGCGTGGGCCACGATGCCTCCAAAGTATCAGGTGCTAGGGGTCAGGTTTCAGGGGCCAGGGGCCAGGTTTCAGGCCGAACGCATCAGCCGTTGGCGACTTTGCGGCTTGGCGGCTTGGCGTGAGATGCTTCCGGCTTGGCGTGACATAGGCCGAAATCACGCCAGATCGACATACTCCTGCTTCACCATGGCGTGTTCGTCTAAACCAGCCAGCGCGAGCAGCTCACCAATCAGCCCGGCCCGCTCAGCGGCGTCGCGGCTGCTCCACGTACGGGTCTTAATCTCAAGGTACGGGCCAGGGTCAGCGCCGCCGCCCACCAGCGTGTCGAGGTTCAGCGCAAAGTCGTGGTCTTTGTAGATAATCCGCCAGCGCTTGCGGCGCTTCTCTAGCTCGACCACCTGATCGGGCTGGAAATACTCACGATAGAAGCGCCCGGTGTGGTCGGCGAGGGCCGTGTAGCGCGCCCGCGACAGCACAATCGCGTGGGGATACTCGCCGCGCACCGCCTCGGCCATCAGCGTGACCGTGTACTTCGGCTCGGGGCGCGCCCCTGGGTCGGTGCGGTGATCCTCGCGAATGCGAACCCGCTCACGGTTTCTGAACAGAAAGTAGGTGTCGTACTGGGTTCGTACGCTCGTCTTGGTGATCGCCACCTCGGGGCTGGACAGAATGCGCTCGACCAGCGGCTCGCCGCCGGGGCCAAGCCGCGCCTTGACCTGGATCTCGAAAATCTCGGCCTGCTGCACGCCGCCCAGGGCGATAATCTTCGCCAGCAGATCGCGCTCGCGGTGCGCCAGAAACGTGTTGATGCGCTCGGCAATCGCCTGCGAGCGGCGCACAATCTCGCCCTCGTCGAGCGTGAGCAGCGCGTGATTTCGCACCAGTAGGCGGCCATCCACCAGCACATCGCGCACATCGGCGGCGTGAGCGCTGTAGACCAGATACGAGTAGATCGCCTCGGGGCTGTAGGTGTAGCGCGGCGCTGTGTGCAGCCGCCCGAGCGCGACGACGGCGATGTCGGCGCGCTTGCCGGGTTCAAGCACGCCGACCAGATGGTCGAGGTGGACGGCCTTCGCGCCCCAGCACGTCGCCAGGGCCAGCGCCTCGCGGGCGGGCACCGCCGTCGGGTCGCCGCTGACGCCTTTGGGCAGCAGGGCGGCTAACTGGATCTCGGTGAACATGTCTTGGTCGTCGTTCGAGGCGGGGCCGTCAGTGCCAAGGCCGGTGCGAACGCCCGAGTCGATCAGGCGGCGGTAGGGGGCGATGCCGCTGGCGAGCTTCAGGTTGCTGGTGGGGCAAGGTACCGCGCCGACCTTCGCCTCGCGCAGCAGGCGGATGTCGTCCTCGGTGGCGTGGGTGCAGTGGGCGGCGATGCAGGGCACATCAAAGGCACCGACGCGCTTGGCGTAGCGAATCGGCGTCACCTCGCGCTCCCGGATGCTCGTTTCTACTTCGTGGGCCGTCTCGGAGAGATGGGTGATCAGGGGCACACCAAAGCGCCGACAGAGCGCGGCGGCCTCGCGATAGATGCGGTCGGTGCAGGTGTAGGGGGCGTGCGGGGCGACGGTGGGCACGATGCGCTCGTGGTCGCGCCACGCCTCGATAAAGCGCCGCGCCCGTTCGAGGCCCACATCGAACGAGGGCGCGTCAGGGGTCGGCAGGCGCATCACCGTCTGGCCGCAGATGGCGCGGATGCCCGCCTCATCGGCAGCGCGGGCGACCTCTTCCTCAAAATAGTACATGTCAACAAAGGTGGTCGTGCCGCCGCGCAGCATCTCGGCGCACGAAAGCAGCGTGCCGACGTAGCAGAACTCGGGGTCAACGAACTGGCTTTCGACGGGGAACATATAGCCGAAGAGCCACACATCAAGCTGCTGGTCGGCAACCATCCCGCGCAACAGGCTCATCGGCACGTGGGCGTGGCCGTTGATCAGGCCGGGGATGACCGCGCAGCCCGTGCAATCAATCGTCTCGCGGGGGGCGAAGCGCTCGGCCAGCGCGGCGGCGGAACCGACGGCGACAATCTGACGGCCCTGAATGGCGACGGCGCCGTCGGGCACAATCGTCCAGCGTGCGTCCATGGTCACCACGGTGCCGCCAGTTAGCAGCAGGTCTACCGTCTCGCGCATTGTCGAGGCTCCTTCCCGCTCAGGCGGAATGTACCTATTGTAGCAGAGTAGGACGCCAGGGCGGTTGCGTCGTCGCTTGTTGCCCCTCACCCCCGGCCCCTCTCCCTCACGGGGAGAGGGGAGATTCCGCCTTAGCGCGATTCCGGCTCCCCCTCTCCCGCTCAGGGAGAGGGGGTTGGGGGGTGAGGGCTGGCGTGTCCCCACGCCTCTACGGCGCCAGCACCTCGCGCCGCCCGTCAGCGCTGACGCGGAAGCTGAGCAGCCGCAGCGCGTGCGGCCCCGCCAGCGCCTCGGGCAGCGGCTCGCCTTGCCAGAGCGGCAGACGCGCACCGTCGGGCTGCGTGTAGAGGCCCATAACCACCTGGTAGGTGCCCGCTGGCAAGTCGGCGGGCAGCGCCAGCGGCAGCGCCGTGCCGAACTGTTGGCCCGCCCGCCACTCGCTGAACAGCCCCTCGTCCAGCACGGCGTCGAGCTGGGCGACCCGCTCGCCCCGCTCGTTCAGCACATGCACGAAGCTGAAGACCCCGCCCGCCCGGTCTAGCTGAATGTCCCACGACGGCGTGATCACCAGGGTCGCGCCGCGCAACTGGCTGCTGTAGCCGCGCAGATGCACGCCGCTGAAGACCGCGTTGACGCTGGTGGTGAAGGGCCGTGGCAGTTGGTGAACCGTCGCGTAAGTGACGCCCTGCACGCGCAGCGTAAAGAGCGGCGGCGTCTGAAGCGCGTACGACTCGGCGACGAGGCGCGTGTCGCGGGAGGCCACGCTGGTGTAGACCACCGCGTAGTTCGCGGACTTCAGCACCGTGTCGCTGTCGAGGTCGTAGACCGGCACCTCTGGCGGCACAAAGGGCGTCAGCGTCTCGGGAATCCACGAGAGCACCGCGCCGCGCCGCAGGTCGGGCCGTGCGCTGAGCCAAGCGCCCACCTGCTCTAGCCCTTCGCCCCAGCCGACCAGCAGCACACCTTGGGCCGGGGCGCCGCCGCCGAGCAGCGGGTTGTAGGCGGCGAGGTAGTACGTTCGAGAGATTAGCGGCGCCAGCAGAATCGCCGCCAGCACGCCGCCGGTGCCAACCCACGTCAGCGCACGCCGCACGGGCGCGGCCAGCGTGAGGGCACGAAACGCCTGGGCGCTCATCAGCAGACCAACCGCGCCGAGGATTTGGAGCGTGGGCCAGATCGGCAGCAGGTAGCGGTCAAACTTTTTTGCCAGCAGCGTGATCGCCAGCGTGAAGAGCGCGGCAAAGACCGTCAGGGCGGCGACCGTCCAGTGCTCGCGTGCGCTGGCGTCAGGGTCGGCAGCGGTGCGCCGCCCGCTGACCAGCTTGTAGCCGCTTCCGACAAGCAGCGCCACGAGGCCAAGCAGCGTCACCGCCTCGCCGCGCCAGACGATCACCGCCAGATAAAACGACCAGCCGGGGTCGGCCACGGGCTGCCCCAGAAAGAAGTTGCCCGCGTTGTGGGGCTGCGTGCCGTTATCCAGCACCTCGCCGACGACGGCGCCCAGCGCCGCCAGCGGGTGAACCCACATCGCGGGCCACAGCGCCACGAAGACGAGTGCGGCCATACTCAACCAAAGCGCCAGCGCCGCGCTGGCCCGCCCGAGCGCACCAAGCAGCGCCCGCAGTTCCCAGCGGCCCGCACGCACTTCGGCGGCGAGCAGCAGCAGGCCCGTAAGCGGCAGCAGCAGCAGCGCCGGGGCTTTCGTCAGCAGGGCGAGACCGCCACAAAGACCGGCGGCGGCGAGCGTGAAGAGCCGCCGCTGGCCCGTCGGGCGTGGCGCCGTGGCGACCAGCAGACAGAGCAAGCTCAAGGTCGTGAAGCTGGTGAGCAGCGCGTCGAGGTGCAGCAGGCGGCTGTGCGCGATCAGGAACGGCGAGGTCGCCCAGAGCAGTGCGCCCAGCAGGGCAGTGCGCGGCGGCAGGAGCTTACGCAGCAGCAGGTAGCCCAGGCCGACGGCCAGCGCGTTGAAGATCGCCAAAGGCGTGCGGAGGTACGCCAGAAGCAGCGCCCCCGCGCCCTGCGCCGCCGGTGGCACGCCGCGCTCGCTGGCGAGCCGCCGCCCAAGCGCACCAAGCCACATCGTCGTCACGCCGGGGTGGCCGGTCTGGTTGGTCGCCGCCCAATCGCGCATCGTCAGCGCGTTGCTGAAGCGCTCGACCCGGCCCTGCCAAAAATAGGCTTCGTCGGTCGTGTAGAAATCGTCGAGGCCGACGACACGGGGCAGCAAGGCCAGCCCGCTAAGCAGGAGCGTGATCAGCCAGGTGCGAAGGGCCAGTGCGGGCATTGGTATCCCGATAGTGTGGACAGTTTGCGGAGCATGGCAGGTGTCGGGGCTCAGGTTTCAGGTGTCGGCATGGTTCAGAAACGGCCATTTCGGCTTGACAGTTTGTAGTGGGGGCTTCAGCCCCCCGATGCTTCCCTACGCGGCTGAAGCCGCTACTACAAGCCGCGCAGACTGTAAAGCCGTTTCTGAACCACGCCTAAGACCGACAAGGTTCGCGGCTGCTTTACCGTTTCGGCACACACAGGGCTTGCTGTTGCGCTCGAACTGACACCTGAAACCCGGTACCTGAAACCTTGTTTTTGCTTCCAGGTCGCCCCTCACGCCGAGGCCAGCATCGCCGCATAGACCGCGACGTGGCGGCGGGCAATGGCGGCCTGGGTATACTCCGCCAGCACGCGCTCGCGCCCACGGCGGGCCAATTCGGCGCGCAGCGCGGGATCGTCGGCGAGTTGGGCGACGGTGGCCCGCAACGCGGCGACATCGCCTTCGGGGAAGATCAGGCCCGCGTCTCCAACCACGTGCGGAATTTCGCCCGAGCTTGCGCCGACCACCGGCACGCCGCAGCTCATCGCTTCGATCAGGATGCGCCCAAACTGCTCTTTCCACGCGGGCGTCGTGCGCGACGGCAGGACGAGCGCGTCGAGGGTGCGGAGCACCGCTGGCACCTCGGTGCTGCCGACGGCGGGCCTAAGCGTGACCCGTGCGCCAAGGCCAAGCTGGGCGATGCGCCGCTCGATGGCGGGGCGCTGGCTACCGTCGCCGACCAGCCGCAGCGTGACGTGGGGCGGCAGCCCGTCCAGCGCCTCGACCAGATCGAGCAGCCCTTTCTCGGGCACCAGGCGGCCAAGGTAGCCGATGATGAAGGATGAAGGATGAGGGATGAAGGATGAGGGGAACCCGGCGTTGTCGTCAGTCGTCGGTCGTCCATCGTTCTGCATGGGACTGAACAGCTCCGGGTCTACGCCGAACTGCGGCACGATGGTGAGCGGGCCGTCGTAGCCGTGGCGCCGCATGATCGCCGCCGCCTCCTGGTTACAGGCCAGCGCGTGGGCGGCGTGATGGAAGTTGTAGCGCTCGAAAAGGTTAAAGGGCGGCGGGTAGGCGCGCTCGATGTTGGCGTAGTTGTAGAAGCAGCAGCGGGCGCCAAGCGCCACGCCGAGACGCATCGCCTCAAAGGTGGCGAAGTTGAACGACTCCTCGTCAATATGCAGCACCTCGGGGCGCAGGCGGCGCAGCACGCGCCCCAGCGTCGGGTACGAGTGGAGGTGATGCTGGCCGTTCATGGCGATGGGCAGGCTCTCAAGGCGATAGCCCTTGGTGTAGCGGCGCTCAAGGCGCAGCAACCCGACCCGTGGCTCGCGCCAGGCTGGCGGCACCAGGGCCGTCAGTTCGACGCCAAGACGTGCGATCTCCTCCAGCTTGCGCTGGTAGGCGCCAGCGACCAGGGCCTTTGAGAGGATGACAACTTTCATCATACGGGATTCCCCCCTCGCCCGTTCAGGGCGAGGGGGGCAAGGGGGGTGAGGGTCACAAGTTGCGACGCAAGCGAGGCGCTACCCGTTCTTCCGGGCAAACTCTGCGCTGAAGGCCACCAGCGTAGCGACCGACTCTTCCTCAAGCGCGTTGTAGATCGAGGCGCGGATGCCGCCGACCGAGCGATGACCGGCGAGGCCGACCAGCCCCTGCGCCTGCGCCTCGCTGACGAACTGCTTCTCCAGCGCCTCGCTGGGCAGGCGGAACGTGACGTTCATCTGCGAGCGGCTGCCCACCTCGGCGTGGCCCCGGTAGAAGCCGCCGGAGCCGTCAATCGCCCCGTAGATCAGCGCCGCCTTGCGCGTGTTGCGCTGGGCGATGGCGGGCAGGCCACCCAGACCCTCGATCCAGCCCAGCACCAGGTCGAGCAGATAGACCGCATAGACCGGCGGCGTGTTGTAGAGCGAATTGTTCTTCGCGTAAGTCTTATAGTTGAAAATCGCCGGCTCGTCGGCCTGGGCGCGCTCCAAAAAGCTCTGGCGCATAATCACAGCGGTGACGCCAGCAGGGCCGATATTCTTCTGGGCGCCCGCGTAGATCAGCGCAAACTTGGTGGCGTCAAAGGGCCGCGAGAGGATGTCGCTGCTCATATCGGCGATCAGGGGCACCGTCCCAAGGTCGGGCAGACTGGCCCACTGCACGCCCTGGATCGTCTCGTTGCTGGTGATATGCACATAGACGGGGTGGTCGCTCAGGCGCAGGTCGGTCAGCGCGGGCACCGCCGTAAAGCCGCCCTCGGCAGTGGTGGCCGCCACGTGGGTCTCACCGATGCGCTTGGCCTCTTCAAGCGCCTTCTCGCCCCACGAGCCGGTCAGCACATAGTCGGCCACGGCACCTGGGGGCAGAAAATTGAGCGCGATGAGGGCGAACTGGGCGCTGGCGCCGCCCTGCATAAAGAGCACGCGGTAGTCGCTGTCGAGGCCAAGCAGCGCCTTGAAGCGCGCCTCGGCGCTATTGTTGACCGCCTCGTACTCCTTCGAGCGGTGGCTCATTTCCAGGATCGACATGCCGCGACCCTTATAGTCGAGCAGTTCAGCCTGGGCCTGCTCAAGCACCGCGCGCGGCAGCACCGCAGGCCCCGCGTTGAAATTGTGTACAGCCATGGTGTGGAATCTCCTCCGCTATCGAGGACGAAATAACGCCCCACAGTATACCCTAAGCGGTAACCGGCGCCGCAGGCATCGCTGATGCAAAGTCGCCCACCGGGGGGGCTGAAGCAGGCTTGGCAGCCCGCGTAGGCGGGCTTTGTACGGAAGAGCCGGGGCCTTCAGGCCCCCGGCGCTGCGCGGCAGGCGACGTTGACATAGCCCTAGCATTGAACCATGTCTTCCCAAAAAAGCCCTCAGATGGCCTATGCTATAATGCCCTACCGGCTCCGATCAGGTAGGAGCGAGGCTGGCTTTGAGGAGGGCTGCATGGAGATTGAGCACCGTCGCTTCAATCGGGTTGACATGCTTGTGGTGTCGGGTCGGATCGACGCGGCGACATCCCCCCAACTGAAACAGCGGATCGAGGCGTTGTTCGAGACGGGACGCTACCGAATTGTCTTTGATTTCGCCCAGCTCGCGTATGTCAGTAGCCCCGGCCTGCGGGTGCTGATCGAGGCCCGCAAGAAGGCCCGCGATTGGAAGATCACCGACCTTGAGGGCGGCGACATTCGGCTTGCCAACCTGCCTCCGCGCATCAAAGAGGTCTTCGACCTCACTGGCTTCACCTCACTCTTCGAGCTCTATAGCGATACCGTTACGGCGGTGGGCTCCTTTTAGGGCGGGTTCACCCCCCGTGAACCCACCCCTAGCGCCACTATGGACAGCATCACCCTCACCGCCGATCTCGTTGCCCTCGCCAAGATCAGCGCCTTTGTCACCGCAGCCGCCGAGCTGACTGGCCTTGATGAGCGGGCGACGTGGCAGGTGCAGCTTGCGGTTGATGAGGCGGCCACCAACGTCATTCAGCACGCCTACGACCCCGACCACCCCGGCGATCTAACCCTCACTTGGCGCTGCGAGGGCAACCGTTTCATCGTGGCGCTGCGCGACTACGGGCGCCAGTTCGACCCGCAGCACGTCCCGCCGCCCGATCTTAACTCGCCCCTGGAAGAGCGCCAAGTCGGTGGTCTGGGCCTCTATCTGATCACCCGGCTGATGGACGAGGTGCGCTTCGACTTTAACCCCCAGGGCGGCAACCTGCTCACGATGGTCAAATATCTCACCACCGGCCCCCGCGATGATGTCGCCATCCTGCCGCTTACCGGCCGCGTTGATGCCGTCACCGCACCCCAGGTCAACCGCGAGGTTCACGCGCAGATCGGTGCCGGGGCACGCTTTGTCCTGCTCGACCTCGCCGGTGTGACCTTCCTCTCCAGCAGTGGCCTGCGCGCCCTGTTGCTTATTCGCAAAGAGCTGATGACCCTCGGCGGCGAACTGCGCCTCACCGGCCTCCAGCCGCAGGTCTACGAGGTCTTTACGCTCACCGGTTTCACCCAGGTCTTCGCTATCCACGCGACGGTCGATGAGGCCCGCACCTCCTTCGGCCTGAAACATGCGTGAGGCGCACACGGCTGCTGCTCGGCTCCACGCTGGCTGGCGTGACCCTCGTCGCCGCCGCCGTTGTGCGCCGTGCGACCCGCAACCTCGTCACTCAGCGCCGTGCGGTGCGCGAACTGGCACTGCTCAACGAGGTCAGTCGGGCGATCATTCGCAGCGAGCTTGAGGTCGAGACGCTCTGCGAGCTGATCTACCACGAGACCAGCAAGATCGTTGATACCGCCTCGTTCCACCTCGGCCTCTTCACCGGCGACCGCTACACCCTCGTTGTGCGCGTCCAAGACCGCGTGCGCCTGCCTCAGATGACGGTCGATCTGGCAGACGGCGACGGGCTGATTGGCTGGATGCGCCAGACCGGCAAGGCGCTGCTGGTCGAGGATTTCACCAAGGAGATGGCGCACCTGCCTGCGCGCCCGCGCTATCACAGCGAACGCCCGCCGCGCTCGGGCATCTACGTGCCGCTGATTGCCGGTAACCATGTGATCGGCACGCTGGCGGTGCAGAGCTACCAACCTGCCGCGTTTGGGGCCAACGACTTGCGCCTGCTCTCGCTGATCGCCGACCAGGCCGCCGTGGCGATCACCAGGGCGCGGGCCTTTAGCGAGGCCAATGTCAGGGCCGTGCAGCTTCAGGCCATCCAGCAGGTGAGCGAGCGCATCACCGCGATCCTCGATCTCGACCTGCTGCTGCCCGCCGTGGTGCGCCTGATCCGCGAACACTTCGGCTACCACCCGGTGCATATTTTCACCCTGGTGCCGGACGATCCGCGCATTCACTTTCGGGCCTCGACTGCGCTGGGCGAGCCGCTTGAGCAAGTGCTGGCGCTGCATCTGACGGTGGGCCAGGGCATCGTGGGCAGCGCGGTGCAAAGCGGCACGCCCGTCCTTGTTGGCGATGTGCAGCGCGAGCCGCGCTACATCTGCGATAGTCGCACCACGCGCTCGGAGCTGGCCGTGCCGCTGCGCTTCGGCGAGCAGGTGGTGGGCGTGCTTGATGTGCAGAGCGACAAGGTTGACGATTTCGACGCCGACGATCTGTTTGTGATGCGAACCTTGGCCGACCAGATCGCCGTGGCGATTACCAGCGCCAACAGCTACCGGGCGCAGCAAGAGGAAGCGTGGACGCTCAATGCGCTGCTGCAGGTGGCCGAGCAGATCGGCCAGATCACCAGCATTGCAGCCCTGAGCGCCACGGCGGTGCGGCTGCCGCCGCTGCTGATTGGCGCGGCGCGCACGTATCTGCTGCTGTGGGATCACGCCGCCGAGACGTTCAGCGTTACGGCGGCCCACGGACTTACCCCCGAGCGCTTGGCCCGCCTAGTGGGCCAGCCGCTGCGCCCCGCCGACGCGCCGCTGTGCGCCGAGCTGCGTCAGGCGGCGAGCGACAACCAGCGGCTGCTGATTGTGCCAAAGGCGCGCAGCGAGGCGTGGCCGCACCTCTTGGCCGCTGACGCCAGCGGCAGCCTGATCGCCATGCCCCTGGTCGGGCGCATGGGGCTGCTTGGGGCGCTCATTCTCGACTATGACGACGACCCACGCCTGAGCGAGCGGCAGCTCAGTCTGTGCGTCGGGACGGCGCGGCAGGTGGCGGGGGCGCTGGAGAGTCTGCGGCTGGCCGAGGAGGCGGAGGTCGCGGCACGCTTTGAGCAAGAGCTGCGGGTGGCCCGCGAGATCCAGACCGCGCTGCTGCCCGCCAGTTTGCCGCGCCTCCCCGGCTGGCAGATTGCCGCCACCTGGCGGGCGGCGCGCATCGTCGGCGGCGACTTCTACGA
>CAIWXH010000504.1 GCA_903916565.1 uncultured Oscillochloris sp.
ACCTCGCGGCGCAAGGTCGGCTGAAGCGGGTCAAGCGCCTCGTCGCGCAAGCGTGAGGCAGCGAGCGCCTCAAGCGCACGCGGGGCCGCATCGGTGGCACCCTGACCGCGCTCAATATACTCGCGCATGCTGCGGGTCGTCTTACCCAGGGCGCTTGTGGTGCCCTTGAGCGCCGCCGCCAAGTTCGCACTAAGCTTCTGGCGCTGGCCGTAGCCCTCGCGCAGCCGATCCAGGGCTTCGATGAGCGCCGCATCGGGCATAACAACATCCCTTTACAACATGAATACAGATCGAGCGTGTGCGCGCCGATTATACCATAGGCGCTAGTCTAGTACAGCTTCCTGAACGTTCCTGTCGGGGCTGATGCAAAGTCGTGCTGCGGCCCCCCGCCCGGTGGCTGAAGCCACGGGCTCGTACCTGCAAAGCCCGCTGAAGCGGGCTGCCGAGCCTGCTTCAGCAGGCTTCGCACCCAAGAGCCGGGGGCTTCAGCCCCCCGGCGGGCGACTTTGCATCAGCCCTGAACGTTCCTGTCGGGTTACACGGTGATTCTCGTACGGCACGAGCCCAGCAGCACGCGGTTCGGCCTTCGTGACCTTCGTGCGCTTCGTGGTAAAAAACCTGCCGCGTATTTCCGCCGACGTATACGAGCTTCACGGAAGCTCGGAAAGCTCCCGTGAAGCTACCGCAACTCACGCCTCGTCCAAGCTATTCAGCAACAATGGCTCGTCTGGCCCCGCGCCGATCATATAGTGGAAGTTTCCCTCGCCGACGGTGCGCTGAAGCTGCGCGATGATCTTATTCACGTCATCGTAGGGGCCATTAATGAAAAGCGGCTTGCCCTCGGGGCCACCCGTTTTCACCGGCGTCCGACAGGCGGCACTGTTCGCCCCGTTGAGCAGCGGCTCGGCCTGGGCGAACACAGGGTCGGGCTTGAACCCAAAGCTGGCGGCATACGCCAAACCAGTGAGCACGATCTTCGCCGCCAGATCGAAGTCAGCCGCCATCATTGGCTGCTGCCCTGTAATATGGGCGCGCAGGCCGGTGGTGTACTCGGCCAGATCTTTATGCAGCCGAACCTGTGCGCTCTTCACGCCCAGGCACGACAGATCAACCAACAGGGACGCGACGGCGACCTTGCCCGAGTTTGGCGAGCGACGGGCGATCAAGATAATCACCAGCGCCTGCGGCTGATCCCATCCCTGTGAAAGCAGCACCTCGTAGACGGGCCAATCGGCAGCAATCGCCATCCCGCCGGGACGTTTCGCCGGCAGCGCTGCCCCCTGACTCTGTGCGCCCTTCTGCTTCTGCTTGGCCATGCATGCCCTCCGTGAAAAAAGAATTGGCGCATTGTAGCACGGCGCGTCCTAGCCAAGCCTGGCTACGGTGCGCTTGGCGCCATGGCGGTTGCAAAGTCGTGCTGCGGCCTCCC
The DNA here is from genome assembly GCA_903916565.1 of uncultured Oscillochloris sp. Classification (GTDB taxonomy): domain Bacteria; phylum Chloroflexota; class Chloroflexia; order Chloroflexales; family Chloroflexaceae; genus CAIWXH01. The sequence continues at coordinate 1,430 of CAIWXH010000504.1, forward strand.
GCCCGGTGGCTGAAGCCACGGGCTGCTGAGCCTGCGAAGGCAGGCTTTGCAAGATCTAGCCGGGGGCTTCAGCCCCCCG
>CAIWXH010000505.1 GCA_903916565.1 uncultured Oscillochloris sp.
CGCATGCCGAGCAGTGCGGCCAGCCACACCGCAATCGCCCAGCGCACATGCCCGCCCTGGGCCGCGAGATCGTCACTGGCGGTGAGCAACCGCCGCAATTGGGCGGCGTCAATCGGCTGGCGCTCTGGGCGCACGCTCTTGCGGAGCTTCAGCTTGGCCCAGTTCACCGGGTTGGCGGGGAACCGCTCGGGGATGAGGCGCTCGTAGGCGGCGCGTAGTCGGATGAGGACGGCCCGGATGTAGGCTGGCCCCAGATTTGTCGCGGCCAGTTCGTTCGCCAGCCGCTGCACGATGTCGGTGGTTACATCTTGGGCGCGAAGGGTGCCGATGCGCGTGTTGATGTGGGCACAGCAGAAGGTGTAGTAGGCCAGGGTCGTCGCACGGATGTGGGGGCGCATGGTTTCCAGCCAATCGTCAAGCAGGGTCTGTACGGTCATGGGGCGGCGCGAGAGGTCGCGCCCCGCCGTCCGTTCACGGTGCATCTGGCGCAAAAGCGCCAGCGCCTCGGCCTCGGTCGCGGCGGTGCGAAGCTGGCGCTTGCCGTCCTTCCCGGCGGGAAGCTGGGCCACCCACTTCTCGCGGGCTGCGCTGTAGTAGATGGTGCCTTCGCCTTTGGCCCGTTTACCCATAACTTTCGCGCTCGATGTAGGCCAGGATGCTGGCATAGACGATGCGCCGGGCACGCCCGGTGCCCACGGCACGCAGATGACCAGCTTTCACTAGGCGCTCAACGTGGCGCGTGCTGACGGGCTTCTTGGGGCCACCAAGCGTCTGCGCGGCCTCTTCGTAGGTGATGAGCAGCGGAGCCGGGTTGTAGGCGCTTGGGGCGTCACGGAGGATGCGGAGGACGGTCATGGGATGTGTCCTTCTGGGTATGTTTGCGCGCAAACGTTAGCGGCGGGCCGCACGCGCCCGCAGGATGAAGCGGTGGAGGTTTGCCAGTTCGTGGCCCGGTTTCACTTTTGCCAGCGGCTTGCTGATGCCCTCGGCGGCCATGAGTGCGAGGCAGGCTTCGACGGTGTGCGGAAGCTCGTCAGGGATCGAAACAGGGGGCGCGATCACTGGCGCGTACGCTACATGATCGCTGTCGGCGGATTCTAGTGATCGCGGCGTTTCAGCGCGTGCTGATGCGCTTGCGGCGGGGTCACTTTCTGACATGATCGCTGAGATCGCTGTATCGCGGGCTTTTTCTATGCGCGTGTCGTTTTTGCCTTCTTGACCTTCCTCGTTAAGTTCTGTTTTTCCGTTTGCACGGACTCTGACAGAATCAAGGCGGGATACAGCGATCTCAGCGATCATGTTGGGAGAATCGTCACGCGCTGAACCGTCCTGATGCCCTTCCGGGGATGATCGCTGTACTTCGGTGACAGCGATCATGCAGCGATCATGTCGGGGGGTACAGCGATCTATTTGGATGATGCGCTGGCGCTTGCCGTTCATGGCGAACGTCGCGTCGTAGCCAAGGGTGCGAATCGCCGGGGCGATGCGCCGCAGCTCGCCTGCCAGCCGGGTCGCATCCTTCGGCCAACCCTCCTTGGGCGTCTTGGCTTCGCCCTTGCTGTTCAGCTCAAAGCTCAGTTCAAGCAGGTCAAGCAACTGGGTCGCCGTGCCTGCCCACGGGGCTTCGGTGTCCATCACGCGCTCGATCTGTTGCGCTAACAGGCTGGCCTCGATCTCAATCGCCACCGCATCTTCGCGCTGGCGTCCCATCGCTTGGGTGAATGCGCCCGTGGGCCAGCCCAGGTGCGGGGCCGCGCATTCAACCCACAGGGCGAAGTCGGCGAGTCGAGGCAGCCACGGCAGGCTGATGCGCCCCCGATTCCGTAGGCTGGCGCTGGCGGCGTCGAGGATCGCCCCCAGGATGCGGGGCCGTGCGGTGTAGAAGGCGTCCCACAGCGTCCGTTCGGAGCTATGGCCCTGTTTAATGGGTTGGAGCATCACGGTCAGGGTGCGGTCAATTAGGTCGCCACGGGTCGCCACTTCGGCGATCCCGTTGAAGATGACCGGGCGCTTGGCCGAGAAGAGCATTTCGTCGTCGTCGGAGTAGAGGGCGCGGGTGCTGCTGGCTGCGCCGGTCGAGAGCCGACAGAGCGCGTCAGAGAGCCACGCGGGTAGGTACGAGAGGTTGTCGAAGGCGACGATGCGGCTGTTCTTCGCCGCAATCGAGAGGTCGCGCTCTTCCTTCGGCATACTGCGCGCCATCGCTTCGTTGGGGTCGATCAGCGCACGCAAGAGGCGGGTCGTGGTGCTTTTGGCGCTGCCCATTTCGCCGTATAAGGCTAAGTGCGGATACGACCCATCCGGCATCAGGGTGCCTAATAACCAGCCTTGGATTATCAGCCAGTCGGTGTCCGTGACGTTCAGGAAGGGGCGCAGTTCGGCGAGGGAGCCGCCGCGCTGCGGCTCGGGCAGGGGCAACATGCCGCGTGGGCGCCGGAAGGCCACCGGCGGACGAGCGATGATGCGCCAGCCGTGGGCGTCGATCTCAATCGCCCGCCACGCGCCGTCGGCGAGATCGAGGTAGAGCGTGTCTTCGTGCGCGGCGACCCTGGTGTAGACCGGCTGCCGCGCCTGGTCAAAGCGGGCCTGCGCTTCCAACACTTCCACGGCGCTGGTGAGCGCGGTGGCGCTGGGCGGTTTGCCGTGTTCCTGGTAGAACTGATGCAGCAGCCACGAGCGGAAGCCGGTGCCCCGTTCACGTAGCGCCCACGTTTCGTGGTGTCCGTCTACCAGACAGCGGGCGTAGGCGTCCCCATCCGTGGTGATGAAGAGTTCGGCTTGCCGCCCAATGGCGATCAGGCGCTGCGCTTGGGTTGCCCGTTCATCCTCGTCGGCCTCGGCGGGCGCGACAGCGGGCGCGGCGGCGAACACCGGCGGCGTGTACGGGGCCGTGGCCTCCACCAGTGCGTGCAGCTCGTCAATGGTGTGGCCCGCTGCCAGCCAGTCGCTCACGTCGCCTTTGGGGGGCAGACCGGGCAATTCCACCAGCGTGACGCGGGCCGCAACCCCGTGCAGACTGGCGGCGACGGCATCGGCGTGGGCCAGTCCTGGTGCATCACAGTCAGGAAAAATGACGATGGTGGCCCCGGCAAGCGCGGCGCTGTACTCGCTGCGCCACTTGCCTGCGCCGCCGACGTTTGTGGTGGCGATTAAATCGTAGAGGGAAAGCTGGTCGGCGTCTTTCTCGCCTTCGACAATGTAGACGGTCGCGCCGCTGGCGACGGCGGCCTGCACCTCGGGCAGATGGTAGAGTACGCGGGTGATGCCGTCCATTGACCAATTCCAACCGCCCCGCCCATCAGGGGCACGCTGGGTAAAGTCTTTCGTTCGCCCGTCGCGCCCCGGCTCGTAGCGACAGGCTTGGTAGATCAGCGTGCCAGCGGCGTCGAGATAGTCATAGGTGGCGACGAGGCGGCGTTCCGTGGTGGTGGTCTTTTTCGGCGTCTGAATGCC
>CAIWXH010000506.1 GCA_903916565.1 uncultured Oscillochloris sp.
CCCCGAAGCCCCCGAAGCCCACGAAGGCCGGATCGCTGCACTTTTTTTACCACGAAGCCCACGAAGCCCACGAAGGCCGGATCGCTGTACTTTTTTTACCACGAAGCCCCCGAAGCCCACGAAGGCCGGATCGCTGTACTTTTTTCACCACGAAGAACACGAAGAACACGAAGGCCGGATCGCTTTCTCCCAACGTCTGTGCCGGACGAGTACCGTCGCGCAACCCGATCCGCATTTCTGGGAATGTGTCCTACGTGTCCAGTCCCGCCTGCACCCCGGTGGCGAGAACGGGGAGGCCGACAAGCTGCACGAGATGGAAGAGGCCGTTGTGGTCGAAGGTCAGGCCCACGATGGTCGCCCGCATGCTGGTGGCCTGAACGGCGGCGGCGATGAGCGAGATGAGCAGCCCTGCGGCGGTGAGGTGCGCCCCGGCGAGGCGCCCGCCACGCGCCAAGTTGGTGTAGACGGCCAGGGCGTAGAGGATGGCGACCGCCTCGTAGACGGTGAAGACGAGGAAGCCACGCGCCAAGCGCTGGCTGGCGCCGTAGAAGCCCACGGCGCTGAGCAGCATCAGCGGGAGGGCGCGGCGACCGGCACGCTCGCCCCAGCCGTCGCTGGTGGCGGCGACGACGAAGAGCGCGACCACCAGCCCCAGGGTGAAATAGAGGATGCGCCAGAGCGCAGCGCGGGCCTGTTCACTGAGCCGCAGCCCGTGGGCCGTCGCGCCGAGGGCGCTCGCGAGGCCGAGGGTGCCGAACGCGCCTGCCCACACGCGGGCACGCCAGCCGCGCCGACCTAGCAGATTGCCCGCGTAGGCCAGCGCCAGCGCGGCGAGCATCGCGTCGGTGGCGGCGGTGGTCTGTTCAGTTGGGCTGGCGGGTAGCTGCATGGGGGTTGAACGGTCGTGGTTATCCCTCTCCCCCCAGCCCCCTCTCCCACAAGGGGAGAGGGGGGGGCGAACGCATCCTGTTGCGAAATCTCCCCTCTCCCCTTGTGGGAGAGGGGTAGGGGGAGAGGGGGAAAGGCAGGGCGGATTGGCTCATCTGAAAGGGAGCGCCAGTTAAATCACGCGCTCGTTGCCGCCATCAATCGGCACCTGGGAGGCGGTGGTCTTGGCGAAGAGCGGGCCGCACATCTCGACCGCCAGTTCGGCGACATCGTGGCTGGTGACCTCGATCCGCAGGACGTTGTTCGCCTTGTACTGCTCGACGGTCAGGCCGTAGTGCTTGGCGCGGGCCTGCAGCACCTCTTCGGTCCACAGGCCAGTGTCGAAGACGGCGTTGGGGTGCAGCGAGTTGAGCCTAATCCCGTCTTGGCCCCACTCAAGCGCCGCCACGCGCACGAGTTGGTTGAGCGCCGCTTTCGATGCGGAGTAGGCCGCCGCGCCGGGGCCAGGTGCGGGCACATTCTTCGAGCCAATGACCGCCACGCGCCCACGGCGCGGGGCGAGCTTGAGCAGCGCGTGGGCCTCGCGCAGCAAAATCATGTTGGCGTCGAGATTGATGCTCATTGTGCGGCGCCAATCGTCGGTGGGCAGCGCCTCGATGCGTCGGGCGGCGGTGAAGATGCCCGCGTTGAGGATGAGCATGTCGAGGCCGCCGAAGGTGCGCGCCGTGCGCTCCAGCGCCTCGATCAACTGCGCCTCGCTCGTCACGTCGCAGCGGATGCCGAGGAAGTCGGGGCGGTCGAAGAGGTGTTCGATGGCGGGGTTAATGTCAATGCCAACCACTGCCGCGCCACGGGCCAGCAGCGACTCGACGCAGGCTTTGCCGATGCCCGAAGCCGCGCCAGTCACCAGGCCAATCTCGCCAGCGAAGAGCGGCGGCTTGCCCAGGCGCTTGAGCTTGGCCTGCTCCAGTTCCCAGTACTCGGTGTCGAAAACATCGTCAGCGGGCTGCGCCTGATAGCTTTCGA
>CAIWXH010000507.1 GCA_903916565.1 uncultured Oscillochloris sp.
GATGCAGAGGCTGTCGGTACGCAGTCCTTCGATCCAGAAGCGCCCCGCCGAGTAGTAGATCGCGTAGAGAAAGAGCAGGTCGCCCTGGCGCAGCCAGCGCTTGCCTGCGGGTGCGCCGTGGCCGTAGCGCCGGTCGGCCCAAAAGAGCAGCCCGGTGCCCACGAGGTTCCAGAGCGACTCGTAGAGAAAGGTCGCGTGAAAGAGCGTGTTGGGCGGGTACGCCTGAAGATTGTTGTAGGGCGGCAGGCGCCGGTCGGGGTCAATCCGTACCCCGAAGGGCAGCGTGGTCGGGCGACCGTAGGCTTCTTGGTTGAAAAAATTGCCCCAGCGCCCGATGCTCTGGCCCAGCAAAAAGCCAGGGACGCAGACATCAATCCAGTCCCAGAAGGGCAGTTTGTTCCAGCGGGCGTAGATGATCACCGAGAGCAGCGAGCCGACAATCCCACCGTGGATAGCGAGGCCGCCCGTTCGCAAGTCGGGGATGCTCCACGGGTTTGCGGCGAAGCGTTCCCACTCGAAGGTGACGTAGTAGATGCGGGCACCCGCAAGGCCGAGCAGCAGGCCCAGCATCAGTTGGTTCCAGACGTGATCCGGGTGGTAGCCACGGTCGGTCGCCCGGCGGGAACTGAGGTAGGCGGCGAGCATGGCGCCCGCCATGATGATGACGCCGTACCAGCGGATGCCCTCGAAGCCAAGAAAGCTGAAGCGGATGAGGAATGGGTCGTCGGGCGGGTAGAGTCCCATAGGTAGTTAGAGCGACGCGGCGTAGCGCACCGCATTCCGAAAAATGGCGAGACCGTCGCCCGCTTCGCGCCAAGGCTCGCGGGTCCAGCGCGGGTGCTGCTGGGGCAGCACGGCGTTTTCGGGGTGGGGCATCAGGCCAAGGACATTGCCCTGGGGATTGCAGATGCCGGCGATGTCGTCGCACGAGCCGTTGGGGTTGGCGGGGTAGGCGACGGGGTTGGCGCCAGCGGTGTAGCGCAGGGCCACCAAGCCACGGGCGCGCAGAGCGTCGAGGGTGGCCCGGTCGCGCACGGCGACGCGGCCCTCGCCGTGGGCGACGGGCACCTCAAAGGTTTGGGCGAGGCCGTCGGTGAAGGGACACGGGCAGCCGGGGTCAGCCTCAAGGCGCACCCAGCGACACTCGAAGCGGGCCGACTCGTTCTCGGTGAGCGTGACCGCCGGGGCGGGGTCGTCGTCCCAACCAGGCAGCAGGCCAGCCTTGACGAGCACCTGGAAGCCGTTACAGATGCCAATCACGGGGCGACCGTCGGCGACAAAGCGGTGCAGCGGCTCGCCGAGGCGATGGGCCAGATCGACGGCCAGGAGCTTGCCAGCGCCGAGGTGGTCGCCGTAGGAAAAGCCACCGGGGATGATGATCAGCGCATAATCGGCGAGGCGAACGGTACCGGCGGCGATCTGGTTGACGTGGACGCGCTCGGGTGTGGCACCGGCAAGTTCGCAGGCGAAGGCGACATCCTTGTCTCGGTTAATGCCTGGGGCGCGCAGAATCAGGGCTTTCGGTGGCATAGTGTCTATGGCTCAGTAGGGTTGCGGCAAGGTTAGCGGTAGGCGGCGTGGGCGGCGTGGGCGCGGCATGCTGCGCCCCTACGCGCCCCTACGATGTCCACCTGAACTCGATCTCGACCTCGCCAATCTTGATGCGGTCGCCCTGGCGCAGGCGTTGGGGTGTACGGGGTGGGATGAGGCTGCCGTTGAGGTGGGTGCCGTTGGTGCTGCCCAGGTCGGTGACGGTGTAAAAATCGCCGTCGCGCTGAATGGTGGCGTGGTGGCGCGAGGCAATGCCCCGGTCGTGTTCGGCCAGGTCAAGTTCGGGGAAGTGGTTCTGGCGCGGGTCACGCCGCCCAATGCGTACGGGCAGCTTCGCGAGGCTCAGCTCCCAGGTGCGATGCGGGGAAGTGATCACCAGTCTGGCGGTGGACGGCGCGGTCAGGGGGGTGCCGCAGGTGGCACAAAAGCGCGCCTGCCGCTTGTTGAGTCGGCCACAGTTTGGGCAAGGGGTGGCGTCAGACGGTGGCGCGGCAACGGGCGCGACGGGCGCGACGGGCGCGACGGGCGCGACGGGCGCGATGACTGGTGGGCGGGGTTGGTTTGGGGCGATGGTCGGGGCGTTATTGTCTGCAAGGGCGGCAAATGGGGAGATCGTGGGTATGGCTGCCGGTGCGTTTTGCTGGGGCGTGCCAGTGGGCAGTGGTGGCACCGGCATCGCCCGCAGGGTTGGGTCAACAAAGGGGCCATCGAGACAAGCGAGCAGCGCCTGCTCCATCTCGGCGCAGCCAGTGAAGCGGCGCTCGCGCTCAAGGCTCATCGCCCGGATGATCACAGCCTCGGTGCGGGCGTCAACCGACGGGTTGATGCGACTGATTGCGCCGGGCTGCGGCGTCTGCAGGGGCACCGGCGGCATATTGGTGAGCAGGTGCAGCAGCGTGGCGCCAAGCGCGTAGACATCGCTGCGGGCGTCGGTCTGGCCTTTGCCATACTGCTCGGGGGGGGCGTAGCCAGCCGAACCCATCGCGATGGTGTCTTTGCGCTTGTTGCGGTCGTACTTACGGGCCACGCCGAAGTCAATCAGCTTGAGGATCGCCTCGGCGGTGACGATAATATTGGAGGGCTTGAGGTCGCGATAGATGATCGGCGGATCTTGGGTGTGCAGATAATGCAGGACGCGGCAAAGCTGGATGCCGTAGCTGACGGCGTCTTTCTTGAGCAACGGAGCGTTGGCGTCGCGGATGCGATCCTCAAGGGTCTGGCCGGGGATGAACTCCATGACCAGGGTCGGGCGACCCTCGTAGGTGAACAACTCGGCGACCACGGGCAAATTGGGGTGGCGCAGCGTCTTGAGCAGCAGCGCCTCGCGCTCGAAAAGCTGCCGGGTATCGGTAAGCTCGTCGGCGGAGAGTTCGCCCTGGGGGCGCATCTCTTTGAGCGCCCAGATCGAGTTGTCGCTGGCCCGCGTGGCGCGGTAGACGACGCCCATTCCGCCACGGCCCACGAGGTTGAGGATGGTGTAGGTGTCGGCGGCACCGCGCACCACCGTGTTTGGCGCAAGGGTATCCAGGGTGATCAAGGCCGTCATCCCGCGATTATGAGGTGTGCGCTTGCACGCATTGAGGCGCCTAGATTATACCATGGTGGTTCGCGATTTGACGCACCCCCGTCAACCTGCTATAATCCGCAGCGTCCTGCCGGAGTGGCGGAATGGCAGACGCGGAAGTCTCAAAAACTTCTGGGGGCAACCCCGTGTGGGTTCGAGTCCCACCTTCGGCACCATCCGTCAGGGCGTAGCGAGTTCGGGGCGTGGCTCAGCCTGGTAGAGCGCCGCGTTCGGGACGCGGAGGTCGGAGGTTCAAATCCTCTCGCCCCGACCAGGTTCACAGAGGCGCCCGTGCGAAAAGGCACGGGCGCCTCTGTGTTGCCCGCAAGTAGTCCATTCTGGAAGCCGCCTATGCACCACTTGATCGCACGGCTCCTGGTGAGCCTCACCGTTATCATCACCATCACTGGACTAGGGGCGTGCGGCGATCTCACCTCGGCGCTGCCCGAGCGCCCTACCCCGGTGCCGACCCTCGCCCGCCTGCCGAGTGTCACCCCGGTGACGCCAAGTGCCACCAGGCCGCCCACAACCACCCCGGTGCCCGCCGTCACGCCTACCGCCACCGCGCTATCGGCCACCGTCGCCCTCGTCGCCAATGTGCGGGCCGGGCCGGGTCTCACCTTTGCCATCGTCGGGAGCTTCGACGCAGGCACTGTGGTGAACCTGCGGCAACGCCGGGTGGATTGGTTCGAGGTTTCCGGCCCCAACGGGGTCGTCGGCTGGATGTTCGGCCAAGTTTTGGAGATCGACCCGGACACCAAGGCAGTAGTGCCCATAAGCGCACCCTGATGCCGAGAAACGCGGTGACAGCGGATGACTTGCGCGGAAATCGGTATGCTATAATGGCGTTCCTACGGTTCCGGCAGACCGCTTGGTCGGCGGAGCCAACGGGCCGGATCACAGGCAGACTCCGATGGACCGTAACGGTAGCGCCCAGCAACCGAACCCGCCGCTCGCCCCCGTTCGTGAGGAGCCGGCGGCCCGTCGCCGTCTCAGTATCACCAACCGGCTCCGCTGGTCATACCTAATCTCGTCAACGCTGCCCCTGCTGCTGGTGGGCACCCTGCTGATCGTGGTACTCTTCCAGGTGCAGCAGCGCAACGCGTTCGCGAGCCAGCAGGCCATCGCCGACCAGATCTCAGCCAATATCGCTACCTTTCTCTATGACCTTGAGCAGCAACTCTTGCGCTCGGGGCGCGAACTGCATCCGACAGATGTCAGCGCGACCCTGGCCGACAATGCCAAACGCTTGGTCAACAGTTCGCCCGACCTGCGGGCAATCACCGTCCTCGACGCCGCTGGCACCGTGGCGATTGTGGCAACCAGCGACCTGCTCTCCAGCCAAGACATCGCCTCGGTTTCCATTGACCAGCGGCTGATCGAGGGTGCCATTGGCGTCGGGCAGGGCGGGCGCACAACTATTATTAAGGGCACCGACGGCCAGCAGGTCTTTGTGGTGGTGCTGCCGGTGCGCGACCGCCAGAGCGGCAAGATCGCCGGGGCGATTGCCGCCGAAGTGAGCGCCGCACGGGTCAGCCAGATTTTGCGCCTAGCGATTCAGGGCAAGGGCAAGACCGCCTACATTGTTGATCCGCAGCGTGGCGTTTTGGTCAGCGATAAGACTTCCGGCTGGCGCCCGCCCGCCGATCTGTCGGCCCTTTACGGCGATACGACCACCGTGGGTGAGTACCAGGGCGGCGATGGACAGTTGGTGGTGGGCGCACGTGCGCCGGTCGCCCCGATTAACGCTACGAGTTGGTCGGTCATTGTCGAGCAGCCCTCTAGCGCGTTCTTTGTCGAGGTCTACCGTAGCCTCTTGCTGCTGGCGGCGGTGGTGGCGGTGGTCGGGATGCTGGCGCTCACATGGGCCTTGTTCCAGGCCCGCCGTTTCGTCAACCCGATCCGTGCGCTGAGAAATGGTGCCCAAGAGTTGGCGGCGGGCCACCTCGCGTATCGGATCAAGCTTCCGCTTGGCGATGAGCTAGGCCAGCTTGCGCGCACCTTCAACCACATGGCCGAACGGCTCCAGAGCAGCCAGCACGAGATCGAGCGGCAGAACGAGCACCTGCGCCATGGGCTGGCGCTGGCCCGCGACATCCAGCAGGGTCTGCTGCCCAGCACGCCGCCCTGGCGCAGCGAAATGCTCAGTGTCTACGGGCGCTCGCTGCCCGCCAGCGAGGTGGGCGGCGATTTCTACACCTATATGGCCCTGCCCGACGGGCGGGCCTCGGTGGCGATTGGCGATATTTCGGGGAAGGGCGTGGCCGCCGCGCTGCTGATGGCCCTGACGAGCTCGACCCTTGAGTCGCAGGCGCATTTTATGGAACACCCGGCGGCGATGCTGCGGGCACTTCACGAGGCGCTGCGCCCACGCCTTCAGGCCAACCAGATGAACGCCGCGCTGCAAATCGCCGTCTTCGCCGCCGATGCGTGCGCGGTGACGGTCGCTAATGCGGGGATGATCGCCCCGCTGCTGGCCCACTGTGTGCCCGGTCAGCCCGTCGGCTGCACCTTCCTTGAGGTCGGTGGTCTGCCGATTGGCACCGCGATTGATGACGCCTACGTCGAAGTGACCGTGCCCCTGACCCCCGGCGATACGCTGATCTTCCTTAGCGATGGGATTGTCGAGGCCCATAACCGTGACGGCGAACTCTTTGGCTTCGAGCGCCTTGAGCGTTTCGTCGCCACGTTGCCCGGCGACCTGGGCGTGGTCGAGTTGGTGCAGCGCATCCTTGACGACGTATTCAGCTTTGTTGGCGACGCCGAGCCGCACGATGATATGACCATCATCGCGACCCGCCCCACCCTCCGCAGCGCCGTTGAGTTGCTGGACGCATCCCACGAGCGTACGGGGGTGCGGCGGTTGCAAAGTCCGGTTGCCGCGCCAGCCCTCACCCCCCAGCCCCCTCTCCCTGAGCGGGAGAGGGGGAGTCGAACGCTTCCTGATGCCGAATCTCCCCTCTCCCCTTGAGGGAGAGGGGCCGGGGGTGAGGGGTAAA
>CAIWXH010000508.1 GCA_903916565.1 uncultured Oscillochloris sp.
AATCCCACCCCGCGTGCGTCTAAATCCTGCACGATCTCCACCAAGTGCGGGAGTGAGCGTCCCAGCCGGTCGAGTTTCCAGACCACCAGGGTGTCACCCGACCGACAGGCACTGAGCGCGGCGGTCAGTCCTGGCCGATCCACGCGGGCTCCACTCACGGTGTCGCTAAACAGGCGCTCGCACCCTGCGGTGTGGAGTGCATCATGCTGAAGATCCAGGTGCTGGTCAGTGGTCGAAACGCGGGCATAGCCGATCCGCATGGTTTGGCCTCCTCCCCATGCCGTCGTCGGGCATGAATCCCACGAAACCCATCTGCGATGTCTTTGGCTGATACGTAGATATGATAGACCAGTTCTATGGTACGCTCCCATGGGTCGAGCGGCTCCCCATGCGGGTGGTACCGCGTGTCCGTGACGCTACCAGAAAAACGTTCGTTTTTCTGCACACCCTGCGCCCACGCGCTCCCATCGCACCCGTGATCGGGGTCACCTTATTATTCCGGGAAAATCGTACGCTAAGGGCCAGCCATCCAGGTTGGCCCTTAGCATATCGAACGTGGCAAACTGGTACGAGAATGTTCTTTCTGGCACGAGTTGACAGTGACGAGTGCTTCCCCTACCATAGATGCATCCCGTCCTGTTGCGATCTGCGCGCGGTGCCGACGACCGTCTCCTGTCCAAGATCGGCCCCGAAACTCGTACCAGAAAGGTTCTGCCAGTGGCCGAGCCCCTCGACCCTCTGGCCGCAGCCTACCTCGAGTCCCTTGCCGGCAAGGCTGTTGGCACCCTCGACGCCTACCGTCGCGCCCTGCGCCACTTCCTCGCCTGGCTTCAGGAACGGCCCGGCAGCAGCACGAGCTTCGACCCAGCGACCTTCACCCGCACCGCGGCCCAGATCTACTTTGCCGAATTGGAGGAGCGGGGGCTGAGTGTCAGCGACCGGGCGCGGCGCAAGGCCGTGCTCACCGGCTTCGCCCGCTGGCTCATTGAGGAGCATGGCCTGCTTCAGCGCAACCCACTCCGCGGCGTTGCACTCCCCGCGCAGGCGCTTCTGGCACCCCGCGAACTCTCTGGCGACCAGCGCTACATCCTCCGCTCGCTTGTGGATCGCGACGGCGCACCGCGCAGCGCCGCCCTGTTCGCGCTGGGCTACTGGGCCGGCTGCCGCGTCAGTGATGTCGCCTGGCTCGAATATCAGCACACCCACCTCACGCCCAAGGCCGGCTGGATTCACGTCGGCTATAAGGGCGGCAAGGCCCGCGATATTGACCTGCACCGCGAGGCCCGCCAGCCCCTCGCCGACTATCTTGCGCTCCGGCCCTCCGGCGATACTGGCCGGTACGTCTTCCGCTCCCAGCGTGGCGAGCGCCTGTCTGAGCCTGGCATCCACCACTGGTTCCGCGCGCTCAAAGCACAGGCCACCCACGCGGAGTGGGCGCTCATCGCCGACCTCAGCTTCCACGACCTCCGCCACGACTTCGCCCACCGCGCCCGCGCCGCCGGCTGGAGCCTGGAGGCCGTCGCCTTCTACCTCGGCCACATCACCAAGAAGGGGACGCCCGCCATCCAGACCACCGTTCGCTACACCCAGGTCAGCCGCGAGCAGGTCAAGCACCAGCTTGGCCGCATCACCGGCTAAGCTCTCCCGCCACGCCACCACGAAGGAGTGACCGTGAAGCGCATCTGGAACCCCGACGAACTGGCCGACCAGTGGACACTGACGCCCGGCGAGCGGATGCTCATTAGCTGGCAGAAAGCCGACCACACCGCCCTGGGCTTTGCCGTCCTGCTCAAGTACGTCCAGATCGACGGGCGCTTCCCACGTACGCGCCACGAGGTGCCGCCAACGGCGATTGCCCACCTCGCCCACCAGCTCAACCTCCCAGCGACGGCCTTCAGCGCCTACGATTGGGAGGGGCGGACGATCACGCTCCACCGCACCGCCATCCGCGACTTCCTCACTCTGTGTGAGGCGACGGTGGCCGATCAGGAAGCGCTTACGGCATGGCTCGTGGACAACCACGTCCCCACGACTCGCCCGATCCCTGCCCTCATTGAGCACGTCAAGACGCGCTGTCGCGAGCTGCACCTGGAGTTACCGACCCCGGATCGAGTCGAGCGGCTGGTTCGCACGGCCGTAGCCACCTTCGACACGCAGCTCACCGCGCAGGTGGTCGCCCGCCTCACCTCGGCCACCTGCCAGGGTCTTGATGCGCTGCTCGACGAACGTCCCGCGACGACATCCGTGTTCAGCGGACGCGGGCACACCCTGCTGGCTGACCTCAAACGCGATGCGGGTGCCCTCTCGGTGCAGACCGTCAAGCAGGAGAAGGCCAAGCTCGATGCCATCGCCGCCCTGGCGTTGCCGACTGACCTCTTCGTCGGCGTCTCGCCGCGGCTGCTCCGGCTGTATCGGCAGCAGGTGGCGACCGAGGACACCCAGGGGCTCCAGCGCCATCCGGAGGCCCGGCGCTGGACCCTGCTCGCCGCCTTCTGCCTGCTCCGGCGTCAGGAGATCCTCGACACCCTGGCTGACCTGCTGCTCGATGTCGTGCAGCACCTGGGCGTCAAAGCCGAGCGCAAGGTCGAGCGCGAGCTGATGCGCGACTTCAAGCACATCAGCGGCAAGAACACGATGCTCTACCAGCTCGCTGAGGCCGCTGTCGCGCATCCCGACGAGCCGGTGCGCGAGGTGCTCTACCCGGTGGTCGGCGAGCAGACGCTGCGCGAGTTGGTGCGCGCGTATCGCGCCTCCGGCCCGACCTACCACCAGCGCGTCTACACCGTGATGCGGGGCTCGTACCAGCACCACTACCGCCAGGTCGTCCCACTCTTGCTGGAGGTACTCCAGTTTCACTCCAACAATGCCAGCTACCAACCGATCATCGCCGCCCTTGACCTGCTCAAGCGCTACCATGAAGCGACCCCGCAACAGGCCACCTTTGCCCCAGACGAGCTGGTCCCCCTCGATGGAGTCGTCCCCGCTCGCTGGCGCGAGATCGTGGTTCAGGCCGGCGAGGATGGCCTGGAGCGGGTCAACCGCATCAACTATGAGCTGAGCGTGCTCCATACGGTGCGCGAAAAGCTGCGCTGCAAGGAACTCTGGCTCGCCGACGCCGACCGCTTCCGGAATCCCGACGACGACCTCCCCGCCGACTTCGCCGCGCATCGTGAGGCCAACTACGCCGCACTTAGCCTGCCATCCGATACGACGACGTTCACCAACCACTTGCACACCCAGATGGAGGCAGCGCTTCAACGGCTCAACGACACCCTGCCAAGCAACCCCCACGTCGTCATCACTGAGAAAGGTGGCGGATGGATCAAGCTCTCACCACTGGAGGCCCAGGCCGAGCCGCCGCAGCTCCCGCAGCTCAAGGCAGCGGTGCGGCAGCATTGGTCGATGCTCAACCTGCTCGACGTGCTCAAGGAGACCGACCTGCGCGTGCGGTTCACACCGCACCTGCGCAGCGTGACCGGGCGCGACCATCTCGACCCCAAAACCCTTCAGCGCCGACTGCTACTCTGCCTCTATGGCCTGGGCACCAACATTGGACTCACGCGGGTGGGTGCCGACGCGCACGATGACACCTACCGCGACCTGCTCTACGTACGTCGGCGCTTCATCAGCCGCGAGAACCTGCGGGCCGCCATCGCCGCCGTCGTCAACGCGCTCTTTGCGGTGCGCAACGGCGACATCTGGGGCGATGCGACGACGGCGTGCGCCGCGGACTCGAAGAAGTTCAGCGCCTGGGACCAGAACCTGCTGACGGAGTGGAGCGTGCGCCATCGCGGCCCCGGCGTGATGATCTACTGGCATGTCGACCGCAAGGCCGCCTGCATCTACTCGCAGCTCAAGAGCTGCACCTCATCCGAGGTGGCAACGATGATCACCGGCGTGATCCGCCACTGTACCGAGATGCGCGTGCAAAAGCAGTATGTCGACTCGCACGGCCAGAGCGAGGTCGCCTTCGCCTTTTGCAACCTGCTGGGCTTCCAGCTCCTGCCCCGGCTGAAGGGCATCCACCGCCAGAAGCTGTATCGGCCACAGATGGGACAGCCCGAGGCATACCCGAACCTCCAGCTCGTGCTGACGAGGCCGATCAAGTGGGAGCTGATCGCGCAGCAGTACGACGAGATTGTCAAGTACGTGACCGCGGTGCGGCTAGGCACGGCCGAGCCCGAGGCGATCCTGCGGCGCTTTACCCGCACCGCCGTGCAGCACCCGACCTACCAGGCGATCGCCGAGGTGGGCAAAGTCTACAAGACGCTGTTCCTGTGCGAGTACCTCCAGAGCATGGAGCTGCGGCGTGAGATCCACGAGGGGCTGAACGTGGTGGAGAACTGGAACAGCGCGAACACCTTCATCTTCTACGGCAAGAGCAGCGAGATTTCCACCAACCGCCGCGAGGACCAGGAGGTGGCGATGCTCTCGCTGCACCTGCTCCAGCTCTCGCTGGTCTACATCAACACGCTGCTGCTCCAACAGGTGCTGCGCCAGCCGGAGTGGCAGAATCGGCTGACGAAGGAAGACCTGCGCGGGCTCACGCCACTGATCTACGGCCACATCAACCCCTACGGCGTGATCCAGTTGCACATGGACACGCGCATCCCCATTGAGGAGATCGCGGCGGCGTAGAGCCGATACATCTCGTGAAATTAATCACGGAATGTTGCCCCTGGTGTCACAAATCCTGGTTTAGGGCCTCCATGTGACGCAGCACTATCACGACGCGGTCGACACCTTCCGCAAACAAGAACTGAAGCGGTTGCGCAAGGCATTGCCCAAAGCCGACGCGGACGGCCTCAAGCACACCCTGTGGCCCTTTCGCAAACGTGCGGAGCGGCTGGAAGCGGACGAGCAGGCGCGGCTGGATCAGTTGCTGGCCCACAGTCCACCCCTCAAACAAGCCTATGACTTGCGCGAGGAGTTGACCCAGATCTTCGAGACCACCCGCGCCAAAGCCGCCGGGATCCGTCGTATCAAGGCCTGGCGCCAGAAGGTGGTGTCCAGTGGCCTGACCTGCTTTGACCCGTTCCTGAAGCTGCTCGATACCTGGCTGGATCGCATCACCAACTACTTCCGACATCACCAGAGTAGTGGCTTTGTCGAAGGGCTCAACAACAAGCTCAAGGTGCTCAAGCGTCGCTGCTATGGAATCTATAACTTGCGCCATCTGTTCCAACGCATCACCCTTGACCTCGAGGGGTACCGCCGGTTCCGTCCAACGTCCACCCCGGCCTACTAAATGTAGGGGTTACTCCGGGAAATCCTGGAGAGCC
>CAIWXH010000509.1 GCA_903916565.1 uncultured Oscillochloris sp.
GCCCTCGCCGCAACCGACCCCGATCTGGCCGACGGGAGGGCGAGCGACCACGCGGTGGGGCTGGTGACCGAGCTGGAGCAGACCGAGCGCCTGCACCCGCTGGTGCGCTCGCCCCTGCTGCTCACCATGCTGGCCATCCTGCACTACAACACCGGCGATGTGCCCCGCGACCGGGCCAGGCTCTACGAGGAGTGCGTCGAGCTGCTGCTCGACCGCTGGGAGCCCGAGCGCCAGCCGGGGATGCCCCGCCAGAGCCTCATCCAGCGCCTGGGCCTGCCCAGCCTCGACCCGCTGCGCCAGGTGATCCACGAGCTGGCCTACACGGCGCACCTCCAGCCCCCCGGCGACGACGGGCGCGGGCTGATCGGCGTCGAGCCGCTCACCCTGCGCATGTTCACCTTCTTCAGGCGGCTCGGCTCGCTCGCCGAGGCCGAGACGAAGGTGCAAATCTTCCTCACTATGCTCGATGACGAGGATAGCGGGCTGCTCCAGCGGCGCGGCGACGAGGGCTACGCCCTGCCACACCTGACGTTCCAGGAGTACCTGGCCGCGTGTCATCTCGCTGACCGCCCCAAGATGGGAGATGAGGCATACCCACGGTGGCGCGAGGCCGACCGCGAGCGCTGGCGCGAGGTGCTGCTCCTGCTGGTGGGCCGCCTGCACCAGCAGGGCAAGGCCGAGGAGAAGGGGTTGCCGTGGCTGCGGCTGCTGGCGGGCGCGAAGCTTGGAAAGGGACCCAAGGACGCCGCCCAGCGCCGCCAGGACGCCGTGCTGGCCGCGCTGAGCTACGCCGACCTGTGTGAGCGCGGGGCCTTCGCGGGCAGCCTGCTCGACATCGAGGCCGATCTGGAGGCCCCGCTGTGTGGGGCCATCCGCCCGCTGCTGGAGACGCCGGATGTGGCGATTACGACCGCCGACCGCATCGCCGCCGCACGGGTTCTGGGCGATCTGGGCGACCCGCGCTACCCGGTGGATGTCGCTGACTGGCGGCGCGAGCTGGGGCGGCGTGACGAGGCATTCGGGGACACCGGCGATCACTACTGGCGCTACGTGCGGCCAGGAACGTACGTGATCGGCGGGTGGGAAGCGGACGAGCAACCAGTGGCTCTCCAGATCTCCGCATTCTGGCTGGCCCGCTTCCCGCTCACGGTCGCGCAGTACGCACCCTTCGTGGCCGAGGGCTACGGCGCGGGAGCCGAGCGCTGGTGGACGCCCGAAGGGTGGAAGTGGAAAAAGACGCGGACTCAACCGTGGGGCTGGGATATGCCGGAGTACAGCGGACTCAACCAGCCAGTGATTGGCGTGCCATGGCACGAGGCGACAGCGTTCTGCGCATGGCTGACCGAGCGGCTCGCTGATGTGCTGCCAGCGGGCCATGTGCTGCGCCTGCCGACTGAGGCCGAGTGGGAGGCGGCGGCGAGCTTCGATGGAAGCCCGCTTCGTCGGCGCTACCCGTGGGGCGACGATGAGCCAACGCCCGAGCGGGCAATCTATGACGCAAGCAAGCTGGGTCGCCCCGCGCCGGTGGGCGGCTGCCCATCTGGTGCGGCGGCCTGCGGTGCCCTCGATCTGGCGGGCAATGTCTGGGAACTGACGGCCAGCGAGTACCGGGCGTATCCAGATGGGAGCCACCAGCCGCAAAAAGACTTTACAAA
>CAIWXH010000510.1 GCA_903916565.1 uncultured Oscillochloris sp.
CCCAAGGCCAGCGGCGGCGAACGCGCCATCGCCATCCTGACTATCCGCGACCGGGTGGCGCAGCGTGCCGTGCAGCAGGTGCTTCAGCCGCTCTTCGAGCCGCTCTTTCTCGATTGTTCCTACGGCTGTCGCCTCTATGTCGGTGTTCCCGAGGCGGTGGCCCGCGTCGCCCGTTATGCCGATCAGGGGCTTGGGTGGGCCGCCGATACCGACATCGCCAGCTATTTCGACACCATTGACCAGCGCATTTTGCTCGGGCTGCTCCGCCAGCGCATCGACGAACCGGCCCTGCTCCAGGTGATCAGCCAGTGGCTTCAGGCGGGGGCGCTGCACGAGGCCGAGGCCGCCCCGCTGGCCGATGCGCCCACCGGCTTGGCCCGCCTGCTGCGGCAGGGCGGCGAGACCCTGCGCGGCGCGTTCACCGAGCCGCCCTCGGCGCTGCCGCCCGCCGCGCCGCTCGCGCCGCCGCTGCACGACCCGTACGCGGCGGCGGCGTGGGAGCAGCCGGATCCGCTCGGCTGGGGCATGCCCCGGCGTGCGGGCCTCGACACCGGCGGGCTGCTCGCGGCCCTGAGTTTGGCGCAGCCCGCCATCGAGGGGGCGCGGCGGCTCGCGCCGCACCTGCGCCGCCTCGGCCCGCAGCGCCTGTTGATTGGTGGTGCCCTCGCGGCGGGGGCCGTCGCCATCGGCGAGTTGGCCTTACGCGCCCATGCCGCAGCCGATGCGCCGCGTGGCGCACCGCAGGGCGGCGCCCTTTCGCCCCTGCTGGCGAACATCTACCTGCACCCGTTCGACCTGGCGATGACCAGTCACGGGCTGCGCCTCGTGCGCTTTATGGACGACCTCGTGGTGATGTGCGCGTCTCAGGGCGAGGCCGAGCGTGCGCTTGAACTCGTGCGCCGCCAGTTGGCGACGTTGCGCCTGACGCTCAACGCCGAGAAGACCCGCGTCACCGCCTACGCCGATGGGCTGGCGTTTTTGGGGCAAACCCTGGCCCCGCGCACGACGGGGCCACGCATCGAGCAGGGACTGTCCAGCTTCGAGGAGGCCGAACAGGCGCTCCGCGCCGTCTCGCGTCAGGCGGGGGCGCGGGTGCGGCAGGGCGCGGACCGCGTGCGCCAGGGGATCCAGCGGAAGAAGTAGCGCTGGGGAGGTGGAGAGGTGGAGAGGTGGAGAGATGGAGAGGTGTCGAGGTGTAACGCTGATCTCCACACCTCCACACCTCCACACCTCCCCATCTCCACACCTCCCCATCTCCCCATCTCCACACCTCCACACCTCCACACCTCCACATCTCCACACCTCCACAGACACGAAAGGAACCACCCATGCCAACCCTCTACGTCCAAGAGCAGGGCACCAACGTGCGGAAACGCGACGAGCAGGTGCTGATTACGAAGAACGGCAAGACGCTCCAGACCATCCCGCTGAACAAGATCGACCAGGTGGTGCTGATGGGCCGTGGGGTGCAGCTTTCCACGGCCCTGCTGGTCGAATTGATTGGGCGCGGCATTCCGGTGATGCTGACCAACCACACCGGCAGTCGGCACTACGCCACGCTGACCGCCGGGCCGTCACGCTTCGGGGCGTTGCGCCTGACCCAGATGCAGCGCGTCACCGAGGCACCGTGGGCGCTGGAGTTGGCCCGCGCCATCGTGCGAACGAAGCTGACCAATCAGCGCGCCCTGCTCACGACCACCGGCTGGCCCGCTGCCTCGGCGGCGTCGGTGCAGATCGCCACCGCCGCTGCCGCCATCGAGGGTGCCGCCGATCTCGATGCCGTGCGCGGCTACGAGGGCGCGGGTGCCGCCGCCTACTTTGGCGCGTGGCGGGTCGCGCTCCAGCGCGACTGGGGCTTCCAGGGGCGGGCCTTCTACCCACCGCCCGATCCGGTCAACGCCATGCTTTCGTTCGGCTACACGCTGCTGCTGCACGATGTGTTGGCCGCCGTGCAGTTCACGGGTCTCGACCCGTACCTCGGCACCTTCCATGTGATCGAGGCGGGGCGCCCTTCGCTGGCCCTGGACCTGATGGAGGAGTTTCGCCCG
>CAIWXH010000511.1 GCA_903916565.1 uncultured Oscillochloris sp.
ACCTCAAAAGCGGAAGTCGCGCACCAAGCCCTGATGGCAGGCGCCAGCATCATCAACGACGTCTGGGGCTTCACGCACGACCCGGCGCTCGCCCACGTCGCAGCCGCAAGCGGCGCCGCCGTCGTGCTGATGCACAACCGCAGCCACCCGTCCAACGCAGTTCACGAGGCGGCCATCGGCGGGCGCTATGTCGGCATCCACTATGACGACCTGCTGGGCGAGATTGCGTGTGAGCTCCAGGCGTCCATTAACCTGGCGCTGGCCGCAGGGGTCGCCCCTGAGCGCATTATCATTGACCCCGGCCTCGGCTTCGGCAAGACCGTTGAGCAGAACTTTGAACTGCTCGACCGTCTGGGCGAACTGCGCCAACTCGGCTACCCACTGCTCGTCGGCCCCTCGCGCAAATCGTTCACCGGCCACGCGCTGCGGCTCGCGCCCGACCAGCGGCTAGAGGGCACCGCCGCTGCCGTCGCGCTCGCCATCGCCCAAGGCGCCGACATTGTGCGCGTTCACGACGTACGCACGATGCGCCGGGTTGCGGTGGTGGCCGATGCGGTTACGCGCCGCCCACGTCCCAAGGGATGAGCATGGCAGACGACCAGCAGGCGGAGCGCTGGCTCCACAGCTTTGCCGATAGCGAGCGGGCGCTGCCGCAGACGCCGGCAGCATTCAACCTGCCGCGTACACAGGCGCTGCTGGCGCTGCTGGGTAACCCACAGACCCACTACCCCTCTGTCATCATCGCTGGCACGAAGGGCAAAGGCTCGACCGCCGCCATGGTCGAGGCGATCATCCGGGCGAGTGGGCGGCGCGTTGGCTTATACACCTCGCCCCACCTGCACCGCTTTCACGAGCGCATCCAGGTGAATCGCCAGCTCATCACCCCCGGCGAAATCACCGCGCAGGTACGCACGCTGCGCGCGCTCGTCGCCCAAAGCGACCCAGCCCTTGGCGCACTCTCAATTTACGAAGTGCAGACCGCCCTGGCGCTGGCGCACTTTGCCGCCGCCCAGGTTGCATGTGCCGTCCTCGAAATTGGGCTTGGCGGTCGCTACGACGCCGTGAACGCGGTCACGCCCATCGTCGCCGCGATCAGCTCGATCAGCCTCGACCACACCCAAATCCTTGGGACGACCGTGGGCGCCATTGCGCGACACAAGGCGGGCATCATCAGGCCCGGCGTGCCCGTGGTGACCGTCCCTCAGCCGCCCGAGGCTGCGACGGTGTTAGCCCAAGTCGCAGCCGAGCAGGGCGCGCCGCTCTTCATTGCAAACACGACCGGGCTGCACCAGAGCGCGACCGGCCACCTCCGCCCCTACCGCACCCCGATACGCGCTGACACCCTGGGCCTAGCTGGCCTGTTCCAGTTGGAAAACGCCCGCCTCGCCAGCGGGATTACGCTCCTGCTCAACGATGTGGGATGGACAATTGATGCGCCCGCCGTCGCCGCTGGACTGGCGACGGTGCGCTGGTTCGGTCGGCTGGAGACGCTGCGCGAGCGTCCGCGCCTGATCGTTGATGGGGCGCACAATGGCGACTCGGCCCAAAAGCTCATGGCCGCCCTGCGGGCGCTGGCACCCTATCGGCGGCTCATCCTCATTCTCGGCACCTCGGCAGACAAAGACCTCGACGCGATTGCCGCCGCCCTGGTGCCGCACGCGCAGATGGTCATTGTCACCCAGACAACCCACCTGCGCGCCGCCGACCCCGCCGCATTGCGCGCCGCCGTGCAACGCTACGCATGTGGCGTGACCATCAGCGCCGCCACCGTCGCAGCGGCGGTTGCCGCCGCCGCTGCCTACGCCAAGCCTGACGACCTAATCTGCGCCACCGGCTCGCTCTTTCTCGTCGCCGCCGTGCGCGAAGAGTGCGAGCCAGCGCACACGGGGTAGTCGGCAAGGCTCACTCGGCCAACTGGCGGCGTCCGAGCGGCAGCGTAAAGACAAAGCGTGCGCCCTTGCCCAGCTGGCTCTCAACCCAGATGCGCCCGCCGTGGGCCTCAACAATCGCACGCACCAGATAGAGGCCCAGGCCGCTGCCTTGCGTCTCGCGGCGCAGCCGATTATCGACCCGGTAGAAGCGGCGAAAGATCGCCGCCTGCTCCTCCGGGGCGATACCAGCGCCCTGGTCGGCGACATGGCAGACGGCGAAGTCGCCCTCGGGCCAGCCACCAACGCGGATGGTGCCGCCGTCGGGGCTATACTTGACCGCGTTCGAGACCAAGTTGGCGAAAATCTGGCGCACACGCTCGTAATCGCCATGCACCGGCGGCATATCGTCGGGAAAGCGCAACTCGAGCTCGAAGCGCTCGCCCGAGGCAGGGCCAAGGGCACGCACCACAGCGGCGGCCAGCGCAGGCAGCGGGAAATCGGCCAGTTCAAGGCGGATGCCGCCCGCCGCGAAGCGCGAAACATCAAGCAGATCCTGGATCTGGCGAGCGAGCCGGTCGGCCTCGTCCTCAATCACCGCCAAACCCTCGCGGTACTGTTCAACCGAAAAGGTCGCGTCATCGCGCTGAAGCGTGCCAGCGTAGCCCTTGATAATGCTCACCGGCGTCTTCAGCTCGTGCGAAATCACCGAGATGAAGGTGCTTTGTAGCTCCTCGTCCTGCTTCTGTGCGGTAATGTCACGCACATTCGCAATCGCGCCAATGAACTGGCCCATGGCACCGCGCTGCGGGGCGTAGCGACTTTGCACATACAGCTCGCGCCCATCGCGGGTGAGCAAACGCCCCTCCACCACCGGGTTTGTGGCGAACGGCATACGCTGCAGCGGGCAGTCCACCAGGCAAATATTCGTACCCTGCGCGCTCTGGATGCCCAAAATCTCCGCACAGGGGCGACCGAGCGCCTCCTCGCGGGGCCAGCCGGTCAGCACCTCCATCGCCTTGTTGAAGGTCGTAATGCGCCAGCGGCCATCAATAATCATCACGCCATCGGCGGACTGCTCAATCGTCGCATCGAGGCGCTGCTTTTCGCGCAGCACGCTCTGATAGAGGCGCGCATTCGAGACGGCAATCGCGGCTTGGTCGGCAAAATCTTGCAGCACCTGATAATCATCTAGCGAGAATGCGACATTCAGGGCCGCGCGGAAGACATAGATCACGCCAACGGGGGTATCGCGGAGGGTCAGGGGCAGGGCGATCATCTGGCGCAGCGGCAGGCCAGTATCGGCGGCAACCTCGCGCAGAAGCGCTTCACCGTGGCGATTGAGATCGCCCAGCGGCAGGCTGAGCAGACGTGCAAAGGCGGGCCAATCGGCGCGAGGCAGGCGGGCCGAAGCGCGAATGCGTAACTCGTCGGCGCCATCCTCGTCATAGAGCGCGATCAGCCCCGAGGTGCCAGCGGTCATCTCGACGGCGAAGCCAATCACCAACGAAAGCACGCTGACCAGATCAAGCTGCGCGGTGATCGCGCGGCTGATTTGCAGCAGATACTCGCGCTGGCGTAAACGGTGATCCCCAGGATCGATCATAGCGCCTCCCTGAAATATTCTACCATAGGCCCCACCGCCACCCCCAAAGCAGCAAACAAGGCTTTACAATGCCTTCCACCAGCCATGCTGCAACATGTCAAACATTATCAGTTGAAACTGAGGGGGCCAGCACGGTACCAAGACTGGTAGTATAGATGCGGGTATTTGCCAGCAAATCCGCTTTAACGCAAGCAGGATACCACGCAGACAAGCGGCGCTTGGGCGGGTGAATAAGTGTTTACAGCTACGACTCGACAGGCCAGTCAGCCCATGATATAGTAATAAATACTTACACTTGAAGTAAGTTCATGCGACAGCCTACGCCATGCTTGGTAACAGCGTTGGCAAGCAACGAAGGAGCCGCAGCGTGAAAGACATGCACCTCGATCTCTCTAGCAAACGGGCCAAGAAACTCGTGCGGGAACACGGTCTCTCGGAGGAGGAGATTCAGCAGATTGTTGCCTCTTCGCGCATCAATCTCGCCACCTTCGACCCCGAATATCGCACGAACGTCACCCAGATTGCCGACGATCTTGAAAAGAGTCGGCCCACGATCTACGGCTGGGCCGACCGCGCCATCGCGGCCACCATCCACTCGCTCCGCAACATCCGCACGGGGCGTCCGCCGAAAGAGCGTGAGCGCACCAATGGGGCCGAGCTATAGCCCGAGCGAAACACTCCCAGCAAAGTTCGCGCCAAACCCCGGTCGCAATGCCGTTTCTGCGGCGTGTATAATAGCAGTACCCGCCATGCCGGATCCGCGCCTGTAAGGAGATCCCCCCAT
Organism: uncultured Oscillochloris sp.; assembly: GCA_903916565.1. Taxonomy (GTDB): domain Bacteria; phylum Chloroflexota; class Chloroflexia; order Chloroflexales; family Chloroflexaceae; genus CAIWXH01. The sequence goes on from CAIWXH010000511.1 coordinate 4,259, forward strand.
GAGCACCAACCTGAAGACGCTGCTGGGGCGCTTCCGCGCGGTCGAGAGTATCGAACTGGCCGCCGTGGTCGCCACGGACGGATTGTTGATCGAGTGTACCGCCAACCCTGGGGTAGACGTAGACGCCATCTGCGCGGTGGCCTCCAACGGCCTAGCGATGGCCGAGGCACTTGGTCGTGAGATCGACAAGGGCGGCACGATCCAGACGATGCTCGAGTACGAGGACGGCCTCGTGCTGATCGAGCCAATTAGCGGAGAGGCCATGCTGCTCCTCCTCGCCAATGCCCGCAGCGACTTAGGCTATGTTCGCTTCCTGATCGCCAAGCACCGCGAGGATATGGTCAATGCGATGAGCGCTATCTGACCTCCTATGTGCTATAATTTCGGTGAGCGTGCGAGCGAACAATCTTCGACTAGCGCTATGTCGCCATGTAAGGTAGGCCGCGATGGACCCACAGCTGACAAGTATCATCGTCCCCACTGAAGAGCTCGGTCAGATCGAAGAGTGTCTCGGTCGGCTGGTCGAGGATACCGGCAGCGACTACGCGCTCCTGCTCGATAAGAGCGGCCAGGTCATCTCCTCGAAAGGGGACGGTGATCGCCAGGACATTACCGCCCTCGGTGCCCTCATCGCCGGCGTCTTCGCCTCGTCACGCGAGGTCGCCAAGCTCCTGCGCGAACGTGACTTCCGCGCTTCGTTCCAACAGGGCGTCCGTGAGAATATTTTCATCGCCCTAATCGAAGAGCAGTGGATTCTCTGTATCATCTTCAACAAGGGCACCCATATCGGCCTCGTCAAGGTGCTAACCAAGAAGGCCACTGATGAACTGGCCGCTGTGCTCGAGCGCGTGCGCCAGCAACACAAGGCCCGCGATGAAGTGCTTGGGTCTTCGTTCCGCACCTCGATGGAGGACACGATTGACCTGCTCTTCCGTGACTAGCCGCAGGATGTGGTCGGGCTGCGCGGCGCTGCCGCGCCCACTTGGCCCCCTCGCGGCGGGTCGCCGCCTGCGCCTTAGCCGCCCCACTGTACAGGCAATGCGAGAGGACCTATGGCGCTGATCAACGTTGCGGCACGCGAAATCCACTGCAAGATCGTCTACTATGGCCCCGGCATGTGTGGGAAGACGACCAATCTGCAGTATATTCACAGTCAGGTGCCGAAAGATGTCAAGGGTGACCTGCTCTCAATCGCCACTGAGACGGAGCGCACCCTCTTCTTCGACTTTCTCCCCCTCGACCTCGGCAAGGTGCGAGGCTTCCAAACCCGCTTCCATCTCTACACCGTTCCAGGACAGGTACTCTACGAGCGTACCCGCGTGGCCGTACTCAATGGTGCCGATGGGGTAGTCTTCGTTGCCGACTCAAACAAGAATAAGATGCAGGAGAACGTCAACAGCCTCAAAGAGTTGGCCCAGAACGTGACCCGCCAGAATAAGAAGTTCGCCGAGTTCCCGATGGTCATCCAGTACAACAAGCGTGACCTACCCAAAGATGTCTTGGCCTCCGTCGCGACGATGGATCATTTCCTTGGGGTGACAAGGATGAACTGGCCCCGCGTGGAGGCCGTCGCCACGATTGGCACCGGCGTCTTTGAGACCCTCCGTGCGATTAGCCGTGCCGTAATCGGCAGGCTGTAGCGACATCGGGCGCGATACGGCGTGCAATGGCGCACTCTGCGCCGAGGGTTGAAAAGCTATGGCCCTCGCAGGCGACTTGAGCGAGTTTCCGCTCACTGATCTTATTCAGCTCGTCCAGCTCAGTAAACAGACTGGCGGCGTCCACATCCTCGGGCAGCGGGCCGGACGCGGCTTTGAGGGCTGGCTCTTCTTCCGCGACGGTAAGATCATCGGCGCGACGATGCCCGGCCTCCAGCCCCTGGAGGCCGTCTACACGTTCTTCACGCTCCCCGCTGGCCCCTTCCGCTTCCACGACGATAAGCGCATCGAAGCCCCCACGATCACCATCTCGAACGAGGTGATTATTATGGAGGGGGTCATGCGCCAAGATGCCTGGGCGCGCATCCACGAGCACATCCCCTCGATGGCATTGGTGCCGCGCCTCGTCCTGAACCCCAGCACCGGCTCTTCCGAGATTAATCTTGAGGCCGAAGAGTGGCGCATCCTGACGATGGTCGATGGCAAAAATGTCATCGGCCAGATCGCCCAGCGCAGCGGCCTTGGCGAATTTCGTACCTGCGAGATTATCGTCCAGTTGCTCCAAAGCGGCCTGATCGAGATGCGCGAAACAAGCCCCGGCGAAACTATCGCCCCCGAGTTTGAGCGCATCGCGGCCAGCTTCGTTGGCGGCGGAGCCTCGGCGCTGCTCGAAGAGGCGTACCGCCTCGCCGGGATTCCCGACCCGAGCCGGGCCACCGGCGACCAACTACTCGCCGTCGTCGAACACTTCGAGCGCGGCGCCGCCCGCGTGCTTGACCCTGCCCGCGCCCGCGAGGCCGCCGCTCGGCTCCGTGCGCGCGCCACCCAACTCCTCGCCTAACACAGCGCTAGTCTATCTATGGTAAAATAGCGCCGCTTGCGACCCTGCCCGTCGCCTCGGGGAGGGTTGCTTTGTGTGTCGCCGAAGAGAGGTTCCGCCTCTCGCCTGAACATAAATCATAGGGGGGCGCGTGCGCGCGTTACTTAGCGTCTACGACAAGACGGGGATCGTCGACTTGGCCCGCGCCCTCCATGCTGAGGGTGTGGAGCTCGTCTCGACTGGCAACACCCAGCGCATCCTCGCCGAGGCCGGGATCCCTGCACAGGCGGTCAGCGAACTCACGGGCTTCCCCGAGATCCTTGATGGCCGGGTCAAAACCCTCCATCCCGCCGTCCACGCCGGGCTGCTCGCCCGCCGCGACCTGCCCGCCCACATGGCCCAGCTCGACGAGTACGGCCTGCTCCCGATTGATTTGCTCGTCGTCAACCTCTACCCCTTCCAGCAGACCATCGCCCGCCCAGGGGTGAGCCTCGATGAGGCCGTTGAGCAGATCGATATTGGCGGGGTGGCCCTGCTGCGCGCCGCCGCCAAAAACTTCGCCCACGTCATTCCCTTGGTTGACCCGGTCGATTACCCGACCGCCCTTGAGGGCGTGCGCGCCGGTCAGCTTTCGTTTGAGACGCGCCGTCGCCTCTCGGCCAAGACCTTCGCGCATACCGCCGCGTACGACGCCGCCATCGCGACCTATTTGGCTGATGAGACGCTGCCCGCAACCCTGACCGTGGCCTGGCCCAAAGCCCAGTCGCTGCGCTACGGCGAAAATCCGCACCAGGCGGCGGCACTCTATGGCGATTTCCACAGTCTGTTCGCGCAACTCCACGGCAAGGAACTCTCGTACAACAATATTCTTGACACCGCCGCCGCCGCCGAGCTGATCGAGGAGTTCCCCGCCGCCGAGAGCGCCGCCGTCGTGATTCTCAAGCACACCAACCCCTGCGGTGTCGGCACCGCCGAGCAGTTGCTTGATGCCTGGGAACAGGCGCTCGCCACCGACCGCGAGGCGCCCTTTGGCGGCATCATCGCCACCAATCGGCCCCTCGATCTGGCGCTGGCCCAGGCCATCAGCGAGATCTTCACCGAGATTATCATCGCCCCGGACTTTACCCCCGAAGCGCAGGCGCTGCTCTCGAAGAAGAAGAACCTCCGCCTGCTGCGCGCCCTACGGCCCGTAACCCGCCAGGGCGAACTGCTGCTCCGCAGCGTGCCCGGCGGCGTCCTCGCCCAGATCGCCGACCGCGCCCCCCTGACCGACGAGGAGTCGCGTGTGGTGACCAAGCGTGCCCCGACCGACGCCGAGTGGCGGGCGCTGCGCTTCGCCTGGCGCGTGGTCAAGCATGTCAAGTCGAACGCGATTGTCTATACCGGGGCCGACCGCACGCTTGGCGTGGGTGCCGGCCAGATGAGCCGCGTTGATAGCTCGCGCCTCGCCGTCTGGAAGGCCCAACAGGCCGGACTGACACTCCAAGGCAGTGTCGTCGCCAGCGACGCGCTCTTTCCCTTCGCCGACGGCGTCGAGGCCGCGCTCAAGGCTGGGGCAACCGCGATCATCCAGCCCGGCGGCTCGGTGCGCGACGCAGAGGTCATCGCCGCAGCCGACGCGGCGGGGGCCGCGATGGTGTTTACCGGACGCCGTCATTTCCGCCACTAGACAAGGTTTCAGGTGCAAGGTTTCAGGTGCAAGGTTTCAGGTTTCAGTCCGAGTGTAGCAGAACGCCGTGCGTGTGCCGAAACGGTAACGGATCCGCGCACCTTGTCCTAGCGTAGCGGCGCAGCATGCTGCGTTGCGGTGAGCCACACCCCTATGTTTCGCTTTGACGACCATGGCCTCATTCCGGCGATTATCCAGCACGCCCGCACGGGCGAGGTGCTGATGCTGGGCTATATGAACGAGGAGGCGCTGCGCCTCACTCGTGAAACGAGCCTCGTGACCTTCTGGAGCCGCTCGCGCCAGACGCTCTGGCGCAAGGGCGAGACGAGCGGCAACCACCTGCGCCTCGTCGCCATCCGCCAGGACTGCGACGGCGACGCCCTGCTGGTGCTGGCTGAGCCTGACGGTCCAACCTGTCACACCGGCGAGCGTAGCTGCTTTCACCGGGATGGCGCAGGCGACCCGGCAACCGCTGCGGCCCCATCTGCCGCCATCCTGGGCCAATTGACTGACCGCATCCACGCCCGCCGCAACACGCCCCCCAGCGAGTCGTACACCGCAAAGCTGCTCTACGGCGGCGTAGATCGGATCGGCAAGAAGATCGGCGAAGAGGCCGCCGAAGTGATCATCGCGGCCAAGAATAGCTCGCACGCCGAACTAGCCTACGAGCTGGCCGACCTGATCTACCATAGCTTAGTGTTGCTAGAGAACCAGGGTCTGTCAGCGGAGGCCGTCTGGCATGAACTGGAGCGCCGCTATACGCCGTAATGGCGCGAGGCGTGACGAGGCATGAAGAAACCCTTACGGTTGTCCCTTCTGACGCCCGCCGCCTCACGTCAAACAGTTCTATGAACCAAAACGCCGGACGAGCGCTTGTAATCGACGATGATCCAGGCTCACGCGAGCTTTGCGCCACGACCTTGCGCCAAACAGGCTTCTCGGTTGAAGCGCTGGCGGCCTCGGGCGAAGCCCTCGCTACCATCGAGCAGCGTAGCTACGATCTGGTGGTGCTTGATATTGCTGCCCCTGGCCCCGCTGGGCTGAGCCTGCTAGAGCAGATGCGCGAGCGTGAGGTGAGCGCCTCAATTCTGCTGATCAGCGGCACGGCCAGCGTTGAGCAGGCCGCCCGTGCGATGCGCCTGGGTGCCCGTGGCCTTCTGCTCAAGCCCTTCGCCCCCGACGAGCTTCGCACCACGGCCCTGGAGATTGTGCGTGAACGCCGCGCCGCCCGCTCTAGCGACCGGGCCGCCGCGCTCCGCCCCGCGCTCCTGGTCGGTGAACATCTGCTTGGCGAGCTGGATCTGCCACGGCTCCAGAATCAGATCATCGCGACGGTGCGCGCCGAGCTAGAGGCCGACCGGGCCTCGCTGATGCTGCTTGAGGAGGATGGCGAGTGGCTCCGCATCGTGGCCTGCTCGGGCCTGCCTGCCCACATCAAGGTCGGTCACCGGCGCTCGATCAACGCCAGCCTCGCGGGTAATGTCGCCCTCCGCCGCCTGCCGGTACGGGTGGACGCCACCGGCGAGGTCACGCCGCCCACCGATGATCTGCGCGGCGAACTCTTCGAGGACCAGATCGTCACGGCGCTTTCGGTGCCGGTGCTGGCGGGTGATCGGGTGCTTGGCGTCCTCAACGCAGCCAAAGTGCGGAGCAGCAACAGCCCGCCCTTTAGCGAGGCCGACCAGGAATTGCTGCTGCTGCTGGCCGCCCAAGCCGCCATCGCCATCGAGAACGCCCGCCTCTACACGCGGGTGGCCCAGTCGGAGGCTCGCTACCGAGCGCTGCTGCAACACGCGACCGACGCCGTGCTGCTGCTCGACGCCAGAGGGCGCATTATTCTTGACGCGAACCTGGCCCTTGAGAAGCTGAGCGGCTACAGTCGCGACGAGTTGCTTGAACTGGGGCCGCGCCAACTGTTGCCAGCCCTCGACGATCTGATGCTCGCGGCGGCGCGCAACGGGCGCGGCGGAACGGCGGGTGAGGGCCACGAGGTCGAGACGGAGCTACGCACCCGTCACGAGCAGACGACGCCGGTCGCCGCCAGCGTGAGCATGGTGCTTCACGCGGGGAAGCATCTACTGCTGGTGATTGCCCGCGACATCAGCGAGCGCCAGCGCATCGCCAAGCAACTGGTGCAAGCCGAAAAGCTCGCCGCCCTTGGCCGCCTCTCCGCCTCGCTGGCCCACGAAATCAACAACCCGCTCCAGGCTATCCACAACTCGGTACACCTGATGCGGAGCCGCCCGCTAAGTGAAGAGAAGCGCCAAATCTATCTGTCGATGACCCAGGACGAGATCGAGCGGCTGATCAGCATCGTGCAGCGCATGCTCGACTTCTACCGGCCTAACCGTGAAGGCATGCGCCCCGTGGAGGTCAACGACATTTTGGATGCGGTGCTCACCCTCTCGGAGAGCCAACTGCACGAGCGGAACGTGCAGATCGTGCGCGAGAGTGCAGCGCAGCTACCGCACGTCCTGGCAATCAGCAATCACCTGAAACAAGTCTGCTTCAGCCTGATCTTCAACGCGGCGGAGGCGATGCCCGAGGGCGGCGAGCTGCGCGTACGGACGTATTTGTCCAGCGCGGCAACCGGCGACCCCGACGAGGCGAGCTATATGGCGGTCTCGGGTGGCCGTGCGACCGACCCGGTGCAGGGGCCGGCGGTGGTGATCGAGTTCAGCGATACGGGGACAGGGATCGCCGCCCAGGATCTGCCAAAGATCTTCGAGCCGTTCTACACGACGCGCACGAAGGGCACGGGGATGGGGCTAGCGGTGAGCTATAGCATTATCGAGCAGCACCACGGCGATCTGGCGGTGCGCTCGAAGCTGGGCGAGGGGACGACCTTCCGCATCAGGCTGCCGGTGGCGCTGTAGGGGCACGGGGGCACGGGGACACATCCCCCGTGTCCCCATAATTATGTCTACAACAAACCCTCGATGGGGCTGATCACCACCTGACCACCGGGAATGTCAAGCTTCGCGATAAAGTCGCGCACCATGGGCACAAGGGCGTCAGGCTGGTCGGGGCGGGCGATGACGAGGATCTCGCCCGCGCCGGTTTCGAGAACTTGGCGCACCTTGCCGATGGGCTGGCCCGCGACGGTCACGGCATTCAGGCCAATGAGTTGGTGCAAAAAATACTCGTCGGCGGCGAGCGGCGCGGCCTCGGCCTCACGGATGTAGACCTCGGCGCCGCGCAAGGCGTCACCGGCCTCGCGATCCTTGATTTCCTTCAAGGTAAGGATGAGCAGGCCGGGCTTGTGTTCGTGGAGACGGGCAAGGGTATACTCGCTACGCTCGTTCCCTTGCTGAAGGTAGAGCGTGCGAACCTTGCGTGCAATATGCTCGGGGCGGTCGGTGAAGGCTTTGAGCTTGAGTTCGCCTTTGACGCCGAAGGGGGCGACGATCAGGCCAATCAAGAGGAATTCATCAGTCATTGCAGGGAGATGATTGCAGACTGCAGCTTGGGGATAGGATCTGCAATCTGCAATCCACAACCTACAATCATTCGATGTCGATGTGGACACGCTTGCTCTGACGAGCGGCGGCCACGCCCATAAGGTCGCGGATAGCCTTGGCGACACGCCCGCTGCGCCCAATCACCTTACCCGTCTCCTCGGAGGCGACGGAGAGCTCGTAGGTGACGGTGAAGCGACCGACGCGCTCTTTGATCTGGACGGCCTCGTGGTTATCGACCAAGTTTAGGGCGATATACTCGAGCAGAGCTTTCATAAACGCCTCGCGGTCGAGCTATGCCTCAACGGGGGCGGCAGGGATGACCTTGCCGTCGGTGTCGAGGACGTTCACGCGCTTGAGCAGGCCGCTCACGGTGTCGCTGGGCTGGGCGCCGACGCCGAGCCAGTAGCGCACCCGGTCAGCCTTGACTTCAAGCACCTTGGGCTGACGGATGGGGTTATAGTGGCCGACAATCTCGATGAACTTGCCATCGCGCGGCGAGCGCGAGTCAGCAACCACCAGACGGTAGCTGGGCTGTTTGGTCTTGCCAGTGCGGCGAAGACGAATCTTAACCATGAGTACACAGTTCCTTCGATACACCAATCTACACACTGAGGGGCCATTATACCACACGCTACAGGGCGTCTGCACGCGGCAGGAACGTATTGGGCTTAGATAAGGTTTCAGGGGCTAGGTTTCAGGCCGAACGCATCAGCAAGTCATGCACGTGCCCAAACGGGAACGTATTCACGAACCTTGTCTTACCAACAAAGCGCCGCCCCAGGCGTCGGCACCGGCTGGTGCGTACCACAGGGGGCGGCGCGGCGCTTGTTTGGCCGACGTGCGCCGACCAGGAACCGGCCTGTTGTTCTCCTCTGACGCCTCGGCACCGCGCCCCCCAGCGTGCGGGGCGTCACGGCGCATTTCTGGCGGGCGAGCAGCGCAAGTGGCGAGACGAAACCCGTTGTTGTCGTTGTCGTTGTGCGGGTTGTTGTCGTTGCGATAGGCGCAGCGGGCGTTGACGCGATTGTTGGCCCAAGCGCCGCCACGCAGCACGTTGTCGGTCGGTTCCCTGCGGCTTATCTGGCGCCCTCTGGCGCGGTGGTGCCCGGTGGTGTGAAGGATGCACCGCGCGGGGCGCTCTGCTCCACACGGGCACTGCTACGTTTGATCCAGTCGCCAAGCAGGGCACCAAGCGCCCCAACTTCACGGCTCACATGCTCGTACTGGCGCAGCGTGATCAGTTTTAGATCGTGGGCCAAGCGCACATAGAGCCGCAGTTGCTCTAGGTGGGCGTCGGCACGGATCAACAGGTCGCGCTTGTCGCGACTTTTGCGGGCCAACACGATCAACTCGTTGAACTCGAAAGCCGCCTGCTGCGTACGAAGCGCCAGCGCAAAGCGGTGTTCACGCGGGTACTTGAGCGTCGTTGGCACCAGCCAGAGCAGCAGGTCATAGGTCTTGGCGAAGATCGGAATTTCGTTCATACGCTGGCTGGGCGAAAGATCGCCTGCCGCAAGATTTGGCCGCGTAGCCGGTAGGTGTTGCCGTGTGCGGCGTGGGCGCACCAACTCTGCACCGACTCGCTTGCTTTGGCGTAGCTGATCTGCCCGGCGCTGTAGGCCAATTGCAGCGCCCGTAGGCGGCGGCGAAAGCGCACCACTGCCGGTCGTTTCAGGCGGCGGTGGCTGCCAAAGTGGCGGAAGCCAAGGAACGGCACCCCGGTGCGCGTCGGAAAGACTTGACACTTGGTGGTGTGCAGATGCAGGCGCAACCGGGTTGCGGCAAACTCGCGGATCGCGCCGAGCCAGCCTTGCAGCGTTGCCCGGTCAGTGTGAAAGAGCAGAAAGTCGTCGGCGTAACGTAGGTAGGCCCGACACTTCAGTTCGCGCTTCACGAATTGATCAAGCTCGTTCAGGTAGACATTCGCCCAAAACTGGCTAGTCAAATTGCCAATCGGCAAGCCCTGGGGGCGTAACGGGGCAAACAGATCATCGCCGGGGAACCAGCGCGGCGCGCGCTCGCTGTCGTGGACGCCCGCGCCACTTTGCACAATCCGTTCGCAGAGGTCGCGCATCTGCGGGTCGGCAATGGTGCGCCCAAGCATAGCAAGCAAGATGTCGTGGTCAACCGTCGGGAAGAATTTGGCGACATCACATTGCAGCACGTAGGGGTACTGGCGCACCCATTGGGTGCAGCGGTCGAGCGCCCGGTGGGTGCCTTTGCCGACGCGGCAGGCGTAGCTGTCGAAGATGAATTTGCGCTCGAAGATCGGCTCGATCACGTTGACCAGGGCGTGATGTACCACGCGGTCGCGGAAGGGCGCGGCGCTGATCTTGCGCCGCTTCGGTTCGCAAATATAAAAGTGCCGGTAGCCGCCGGGCTGAAAAGTCTGGTCGCGCAAGTCGGCCTGAAGCGCAAAGAGTTGGTCTTCGACCCGTGCCTCGAAACGCGCCACCTCGCGCCGCCCGCGCTTGCCCCGCCGCGCCGCCCGATAGGCGGCGTACAGATTTGCGAAGTCGTAGACGTGGCTGTAGAGGTTGCGGTAGGTGTGCATAAAAAATCGCGATCCGCGCCTACGGCGCGTGCAGGGGGATGCTACGCCCCCCTGCACCCCCAGTACCGGGGCGCACCCCTGATACCTGTGCCAAAACTCTTTACAATGTCAAAAAGACAATAAGGCAAAAAGACAACAAGACTAAGACAAGGAGAACAAACGGGCGAGACGAAACCCGTAGTTGCCGTAGTCGTTGTGCGGGTAGTGGTCGACGCGATAGGCGCAGCGGGCGTAGACGCGATTGTTGGCCCACGCGCCGCCACGCAGCACGTATGTACTACTAGCTCGTTTGTTTCCTGTGTAAAGAGTTTCTGCGCTTACTTCGGTCTGCCACGGGTAGGAGGTAGGCGGCGTACTGCACCACTCCCAGACATTGCCTGCCAGATCTTCAGCGCCGCAGGCCGCAAGCCCGTGGGGGAAGCTGCCGACTGCCGAGGTGCCGCCGATCTTGCTTTCGTTGATGTTGGCTGGGATGCCGCTGTTTATACTATAGCCGGTCGCATCTGTCAAATCCCAGGCATTGCCCCAGGGATACTCGCGGCGTCCGGCGCGGGTGTCGCTGCCCGCCAAGGTCAGCGGGTAAGCGGCGGCGCGCTCCCACTCGGCCTCGGTCGGCAGGCGCACCAGTTCGCCGGTTTGCAGCACGCCCCGCGCTTTCAGATAGGCGTCGGCCCACCAAGCGTAGGCCGTCGCCGCAAACCACGTCACGCCGACCACCGGGTGATTGCCCTCGCCAGCGCGGTAGCGTGCCCCCGGCCAGAAGCGCGGGCGGAAGTCTTTTGATTCCTGTTTGTGCTGCTGCATCAGCGTCAGCAGTTGTTGCGCCGCTGCTTTGGCCTGGTCGTCATCACCACGCCCGGCCAGCGCCTCAACAAAGACGAGGTACTGCCGGTTCGTCACCGGGAAATGTGCCAGGGCGTAGGGGCGGGTGATCTGGCAGTCGAACTGGGGCTTTTCATCATCGAATTTCCCATTACTGTCGCCCATACTGAAGGTGCCCGGCGCGATCTGCGCGGCCCAATACGCGGCGCTGGTCAGGTCAAGCTCGGGGCGGTTCAGGTCGCCGCCCAGGCGGTCGAGCAGGCTGGCGGCTTGGTTGCGCTGCACCGGGTCGGGGCAAGCGGTGGGGGTAAAGGCGAGGGCGTGGAGGCG
>CAIWXH010000512.1 GCA_903916565.1 uncultured Oscillochloris sp.
CCCGTGTCCCGCAGCCTGCTCTTTGCTGACCACGCCCACTATGCACCCGGTGAACTGGTGCAGGTGCGCGGCTTGGCTCGCCGCCAGACCGCCGACGGCACGCTCGCCCTCCCCGCTGACGGCACCCCCTGTCGCCTCCAATTGCGCGGCATTGATGACGACAGCGGCCCCGCGACCGACTGTCAGCTTGAGGCGACCACTGGCGCAATCAGCGGCACCCTGGCGCTGGGGCCACGTCTCAACGCGGGCGACTATCGTCTCGTCGCCCAAGTGGGCGACGAGCGTCTAGCCATGCCAATCCACATCGTCACGCCCGACCCGGCAAGCTTTGGCCTCACCGCCAGCGCCGTCGGCCAGCGCGAACTGCTACTCCAGGTCAGTCGCGGTGGCCTGCCGCTAGGCGGGGCCGTGGTCAATTGGAGCCTACGCCTCGATCCGCTTGCCGCCCCGCCGCCGCCAACGGGCTTCACGCTTGCCCCGCCACCGCCCGCCGCTGCGCTGACGCTCGCAGGACAGACCCCCGCCGACGCCGCTGGCCGCGTGCGGATCGGCATCCCTGAGCAGCCCGGCGACCCTGTGGCCCGCTCGTACAGTCTGGCGGTCAGTCTCGGTGATAGCACCGCCACGGCGCAGGGCACGCTCTTGGCCGGAGCGACGGTGGTTGCGCTCCGGCTGCCCACGCGGCTGGTTGCCAGCGATCAGCGCAGCAGCATCGAATTGCTGGCCCTCGACGGGCTAGGGCGACCGGCACCCAACACCAAAATCACGGTTGAAGTTTTTCACACCGGCACGACCGGCGGCCCCGTTTTGATTCGACATAGCGTAGCTGGCCCCGACGGCCTAGCTGCCGCCCAACTCGTGCAACTCAGGCCAGGCGCGTACGACTTGGTGGCGACCGCTGGTGGCCCGCCGACTAGCGTTCGGCTGTGGGTCTACGCAGCAACCTTCGCGGGCTGGCCCGCAAGCACCAGCCACATCGAGCTCGTGGCCGACCGCGACCGCTACCGCCCCGGCGAGGTGGCGCGCTTGCTGGTGGCGGCGCCCGAGACCAGCGGCAACCTGCTGCTGACGATCGAGCGCGGCGACCTGCTGAACGCCGAGGTGCGTCCGGTGCGTGCGGGCCAGGTAATTACGGTGCCGATTACCGCCGACATGGCCCCCGGCGTAAGCGTAGGGGTGATCGTGGACACGGGCACGCTGCGGCGCATCGGCACAACCGCCCTGACCGTCGCAAGCTCGCCCACGCCGCTGGAGGTGCGGGTTGAGGCGGGCCAGCCCGAGGTGCCCCCCGGCGCAAGCGTGCCCGTAACGGTCACGACCAGCGACGGCAGCACGCCCCTAACCAATCTGCTCGTCACCATCGCCCCTGAGCAAGCGTCAAGCGGGGCCGCCCTCGACCGCTTGACGCCAGGGCCACCGGCAGCCTCGCTGGTCGCGGCCATGCCAACCGGCGGGTTGGTGGGTGCCGCAGGCGCACCAGCCACCAACCCAGTCGCGCAGCCGTTGGGCTACAGCGTCCCCCTCGAAATAACGCCCAGCGCGACGGGCATCGTCACGGGGCAACTCCGGCTGCCCAACGCAAGCGGGCGCTGGCGCGTGAGCGCCTTCGCCGCGAGCGGGCCTGACCGGGTGGCCGCAGGCAGCACCGTGATCACCACCAGCCTGCCCCTGACCTACACGCTGATTGCGCCCACGGTGCTGCGCCCCGGCGACCGGGCGGCGTTCAGCCTGAACATCGGCAACAGTGGCGTCACGACCCGCGAGGTACGCCTCACCCTGGCGGCGAATGGGCTGCATTTCACCACACCGACGACCCCGGCGCAGCGCCTGACCCTGGCTCCCGGCGAAGCTACCAAGCTGCACTGGGAGGCGGAGCCAGCCGACGGGGCTACCACCGCCCGGCTGAACGTGACGCTTGAAACCCCGGATCTCCACGAGGAGCTGACTCGTGATCTGCTGATCGCGCCACGAACAATGGCGGGCAGCGCCAGCAGTACCCTGGTCGCCAGCGGGAATCTGCACACCAACCTGAGCCTTGGCACGGGTACCGGCGACATAACGATGGCCGTGGCTCCGGGGCTACGGGCGGCCCTGACCGATCAAGCGGTGGCCCTAGCCGCGATGAACAACCCCTCGGTTGAAGAACTGGCCGCCCTGACGGTCATCGCTGCGGGCCTCGCGCATGATGTCCCAGGCGCCGAGGGCGCACGCTGGCAGCGCGCGGGGCTGACGGCACTGGTGGCGCTTGACGCGGCGCAGAACGCAGATGGGGGCTGGGGTTGGTGGCCGGGCGCACCCTCGCGGCCCTGCGTGAGCGCCTTCGCCCTTGAGGCCCAGGCGACGGCACGCACCGTCTTTGGGGCCACGCACCAGCCTAGCGCGCAGGCAATCACCTACCTCAGCCGCGTGGCACCCGCCGCCAATCCAGATACACGCGCCTACAGCGCCTACGTCCTGGCCCAAATTGGGCGCGAGCCAGACGAGATCGCCCGTCTGGCCGACAGCCTCCGCAATGGCCCCCTTGAAGCCGACGGGCTGGCCTATCTCGCAATGGCCGTGCCGCTTGGGCAGAGCGGGCCACTGCTCGACCGACTGCAAGCGCTGGCGATTCATGAGGCGGTGCCGACGGGAGGCAGCGCCCCGATCAACTGGCGTGCCCCTGCGCTGAGCGAGCTACCGAGGGGGCTGGCGGCGGTAACCGCTGCCGCCAGTCAGGCGCTTGCCGCACGCCGCCCATCCGCGCCCGAACTGCCCGGTGCCGAGACCGCGCTGCTGGCAACCTGGGGCGTCAACGGCTGGCCCACGGCCTATGACGCCGCCCGTGTCGCGCTGGCACTCCTCGCCCATGCGCCCGCAGCAGGTGACGGCCCAAGCGAGGTGCGCCTCAACGGGGCCACAATCATCGGCGGCGCGATGCCCCTGACCGGCATACGGCGCGTGACCGTACCGACAGCGGGCCTGCCCGCGCACCCCGATCTCGTGGTGGCGACGCACGGCCCCGCGACCTATATGCTCAGCTATGGCTTCGCTGCGGTGCCCAACACGCCTGCGACCCGCCTGACCCTCTGGCAAGAACTGATCGACCCCACGAGCGGGGCGGCGCTCGACCCGACGCGCCTGCGCCTTGGGCAACTGGTGGCGCTACGGATCACGGCGGTGGTGGCCCGCCCACTGCTGCGGGCCGACCTTGCCATCGCGCTGCCCGCCGGACTAGAGCCGGTGAATGTCACGCCACGGGCACCCTTCGCGCATGTCACCGTGTCGCCTGACATGGCGCTGGTGCGTCTACGCGGGGCCGACCTAGCGCCCGGCGTCTATACGCAGCAAATCGTCGCCCGCGCTGCGGCAACGGGACACTTCACCGCACCAGCAGCGCGTCTGATCGCCCCCTACGAGCCAGAGGTCGTCACCAGCGCCCCCGGCGCGGTGCGTGTGACCATCGGTGCATAGGCAGCGAATCAGCTGGCGCAAATAATGACACGGCACGAAGCTGGAAGCCTCGCGCCGTGTCATTATTTGTGGATGGGGCCATCCTCGCCCGGTGGACGAGGCTGAGCGATCACTTCTTCGGTGTCGTGGACTCGACAGCCTTGTTGAACGTGCTCGTCGCCGTCTCGACCCCACGCACCGTGGACTTGAGCACGGTCGAGTGGAGTGAGCCGATGGCATTGATCACGTCACTAGCCGCTTTGAGGGCACCGTCGCGGGCCTGTACGGGGAGGATAGCGAGCGGCACCGCAACGACGGTGTTGGCCAAACGGCCCGCAGCGGTGCCGAACGTCGTGGCCAGTTCGACCAGACTGTCACCCAGACGAACCGTACCATCGGCTTTGCGTAGGTCGGACATGAAAGCACCTCCTCAGTAAATTATGCCGTACCCCCATTATAGTAGCAGTTTCGCGCCCTGTCTATAAGCTACCCGAGCATAATTGACACAATGCGTTGTAAGGTTGCCTTCACTAGGCGCTGGCAGATCGTTAGCGTCCGGTACGGCTCTTGCTCTTTATAATAGGTTATCATGATGAATATAGCACAATGATCAGCGCCAGATGGGGCGATGGGCCGCCGTTCTAGCGCTTCACTGGGAGGGTCACATGGAAGGTGGTGCCCACGCCAGGCTGGCTCTCGAACCAGATCTTGCCGCCGTGGGCTTCGACCAGCAACTGCGTGATATGCAGACCCAAGCCAGTGCCCCGCTCACTGCGGGCCGCCGGGTCACTCGCACGAAAAAAGCGCTCGAAGATCCGCTGCTGATCCTCGGCGTGAATGCCAATGCCGGTGTCGCACACCTGCACCTCAATAGTCGCTGCGTCGATCTGATGGGCGCGGATGGTAATCGTGCCCCCTGGCGGCGTGTACTTATTCGCATTGCTGAGCAGATTGGTCAGCAACTGCACCATCCGCACCCCATCGGCCCACAGCGGTGGCAGCCCCGGCGCAAGGGTAATCGTCAGCCGCTGGCCCTTGGTCAAGATGTGGCTCTGCACTGCCAAGATCGATGTCTCGACCACGGTGTTGAGGGACACCACCGCCGGTTCAAGCTTCAGATGACCAGCCTCAATGCGCGACAGATCGCTCAGATCATGGAGCAGTTCGCCCATAAGCTTCGAGAGCGCACTGATCGCCGTGAGGCTTTCGGTCTGCGACTCATCCAGCTTTGTCCCCAGATGCTTGAGCAAAAGGTCCGCGTAACCCCTGATCGCCGTGATCGGATTATTCAACTCGTGCGAGATCAACGAGACATATTCGCTCTTGGCGCGTTGCGCCGCCTCAAGGGCCAACATCGTGCTTCGCTCGGCGTCCTGGGCACGCTTGCGCGCCAACGACGCGCCGACCCGGGCTTTCAGCAACGTCTGGTTAATCGGCTTGAACAGATAGTCGGTCGCGCCGAGCGAGATGCAGCGCACGACGCTCTCGACATCGTTCAGCGCCGAGATGACGACGACAGGCAGAAGGTGCCAATCGGGACGCTCGCGCAGCACGGCCAGCACCTCGTAGCCATCCATCACCGGCATCATCACGTCGAGCAAGATGAGATCGAACGACTGGGCCTCCAGCATCTGAAGGGCGGCAGCACCATCGGCGGCGATGCTCACCCGATGGCCCTGAAGTTCGAGCATACGCTTCAGCAGAAGCTGGTTCGCAGCGGCATCATCAACCACAAGAATATGCGACTGTACAATGGTCACGGCGGTTCCCTTCTCGTAGGCGTCCTTGTCAGAATGCGTCTGACAGCAGTCGGTAGCATGCTACGGTGTCGGCGGGGTAACCGGCTGCCCGCCCGCCAACTGCACCAGCGCCTGATCCATCTCAGTGAAGGTGATCCCGCCCTCGTAGCGGGCCTGAATCGTGCCCGCACCGTCCACCAGAAACGTCCACGGCTCCGTGCGGAGACTCCACTCTTCCATCGCAGGGACGCGGCGCATGGCCTTGAACGACTCGCCGAAGGGGTAGGGGTAGACTTCGATATGAATGAAGTTGACCTGACCCTTATACTGATCTTTCAGCTTTTGCAGCACCATCAGGTTCGGCGCACAGACACCGGTTTGGCAGTAGCCGGGGGTCGAGAAGGCAAGCACAAAGGGCTTACGCGCAGCAAGCGCATCGGCAACGGTCAGTTGATAAAAGTCGGCGTCAGGCTTGGCGGCTGAGCTAATCTTACGCAGATCGGCATTGTCGCGCACCGTAAGATTGTGACTGGGCAGCGCAGGCGTCCCGACGTTGGGCACCGTAGACTTCGCAAGTACGTCGAGGCGTAGACGTGAGACCACTGGCTGGGTATCAACTTGCGGCACCGTGATCTCGGCAAGCCACGCCCCAGGCTTGCTAAAGGTCACGCTGCCGACATACAAACCGAACGGCAAGCCCTCGCCCCGATAGAGTGCCTGTGCCTTGCTCTGCACCTTGTCAGGCTCGCCGCCGTCCAGGTAAAAGAAGCGCATGGACAGACTCAGCTTGGGGTCGTTGATCGGCGCACCATTTCTGAGTATCCCGAGGGCGATGCGATTCGGCCCGGTGGCCAACTCAGAGACCGACAAGACCGGGACGCGAATCCCGAGGTCGCTCACGGGTCGTGGGGCCTCTTTGCCACACCCGGCCAGCGCGAGCGCCAGAAGGAGTACGACCATACCGGCGCGCACGGCCAGAGCAAAGGCTGACGGCATACAAGCGGCTCCGTTTCAGTCGGCGCGCCCGCCTCCGAGGCACCGTCGGTGCATTATACCGCACAGGTACGGTGCGCCCCACTCCTTGCGAGGCGCGAGGCGTGCGTGATTGCAACGTCGTGGGCCAGGGGGCTGCTTAGTTCGTCATTCTGCCGAATGCCGGTTCAGGCGAACGGCTCGGTGTCGGCCTAGCCGCGACGTCGCGGCTAGGCTACACCCGCTCAGCTATCCAGCAGATGCGGCTCTGCCACAACGACCATCTGGCTTGAACCCGTGGCACCCACAACCATATTGCGGCCAGACTGCTTGGCCTGGTAGAGCGCATGGTCGGCGCGCACGACGAGGGCGGCTTCTTTCAGTTCGTCGCTTGAGGTTGCGACACCCAGGCTGAGCGTCACATAGTTGCTTACGGCACTGCCCTTGTGGCTGATGTGCAGCGCCTCAACCTTCGCACGCACCAGATCAGCGATGGCAATGGCCCCCGCAGCGGGCATGTCCGGCAGCACCATCACGAACTCTTCGCCGCCATAGCGCGCAACCAGATCGCCCGGACGCTTCATCGTCGCAGTCAGCGCGTCGGCGATCTGTCTCAGGCAGCTATCGCCGACCTGATGACCATGCATATCATTATAGGACTTGAAATAGTCTACATCGCAGAGAATGATCGACAACGGTGACAACTGGCGTCTGCTGCGTAAAAATTCACGGTGAAGATACATATCAAAATAGCCGCGATTATGAAGTTGCGTGAGGCTATCAATCTGCGATTGGCGCTCTAAATCAGCGAAGGCCCGCACTAATTGACGCCCGAAGGTGCTAATGGCGGCCAAACCAACGAGGGCGATAATTGTATGGCTTACCAACACCGGCCAGAGGTTCACCGGCTGGGCGCGAAAGGTCACGCTGATGCCACCACGGATATCGCCAACCTTGTAGCCCTGGTCTGCATGACACTGTAAGCAACTCGACCGCGTGATCAAGGGTGCCATGTACTTGAAGGTCTGGGCCTGCCCATCCCAATGCGAGGCTTCCAGTTGCGCCCCCAGCTCAAACGTCGCGAGCGCATCGGCTTCCCAGGGATCTGCCGCATTCCCAGGGTTAATGGGGTTCAGACTGGTGATGTGAAAGCGGATTTGATTACCAACTTGTGCCAGATCCGCGATCATCCGGGTCATATACGCCGGATTTACCTTCGTCAGGACAGATCCATTTGAAAGATGAATGTCTCGGTCGGGAATTTGTAAATACGGATTTGGCTGAGTTGTCGCTGAGACGGGCACGTACACACCACCGAATTGTGCATTCCACGCTCTCACGGTCGTAATCAGCTCAAAGAAAGAGCGTGCAACCTGGAGGTTGACTTGTTGCTGCGCGCCCTGGATTTGGCTCACATTCCAAGCTGCCGAGGCTGTAACAAGTACAAGCCAAAAGATAACACCAGTTACTATATATTGGTATTTCATGGCATTAGCAGATTACTTTTCGAGTGACCATAGACTGAGCGCGCGCGGCAACAACAGTTGAGCCTCACGCTCTATCGTACTATAGCATCATCGTATAACCGAACCCCATGGATGTCGTCGTTGCGACTAGCACGACGGTGGCGTCGGGCGATCACGGTGAGGATGGCGAGATAGCCGTAGATTCCGAAGAGGGCAGGCACGAGGCCAAAAAGTCCCCATCCATGCAGGAGGAACGCGGCGAGACGGGGCCAGCGGCCATACCACTCTGACGGTAAAGAGATGAGGCCTGTCGCCACCAACGCGCCGCCGGTCAGCGCAACCGACGGGTAACGGCTAAGCCCACGGGCAATCACCAGCAGCGGGAACAGCAGCACCGGAAGGTTATAGTAGCCATTGATCGGCGAGAGCAGCAGTGTGGCGCACATCCACATGCTGAAGGAGAGCAGTGCGCCCAGTTCGCCCGGTGTACCTGTACAGCGCACGCAGAGCGCCAGGGTCGCCAGTGAAGTGAGTAGCGTAAGGACACTAGCGAGCATGGGCGCATCGGCGAGGGCCGTGAAGCGAGCAGTCGCAGTGAACAGCCGGTACCACAGGCCCATCAGCGACACGTTGAACTCTGCCGCATAGGGGTAAAAGTTCCCGCGCAGCACCACATCGTAATACCTTTGGTACGGTTGAAACCCGTGAAAGAACACCGGGATTAACAGCAGAACGCCACCAATTGCGCTAGCCCACAGGAGGATACGGCGAGGGCCACGGAGCAGGTAATAGAGTACCAGCAGGCCGGGGTAGAGCTTAATGACGGTAGCGAGCGCAATGGTCGCACCGGCACATGCTGAACGCCGCTGCGCCAGCGCAAAGCTCGCCACGAGCAACAGCGCCAGCATTATGCCGAGTTGGCCGAACAGCAGGCAGAGATAGGTTGATGGACTAAAGACCACGGCAAAAGCCAACGGCCCCCAAAAGGTGCGTACCCAGGGTGGCGCGGCGATCCGTAGCGTTAGCCAGAAGAAGCCGACCGTGGCGGCAAGATTTAGGTAAAACCAAGCCAGCCTGCCGCCACCCTCCCCTAGCGGCAAAGTAGGTACCAGCAGATACGCTAAAAGCGGCGGGTTTGGGTAACCGGGATAACGCTCGTCTTGCAAGCGCGTGGTTGCATACGCATCGCCGGTCGCCACAATGTTTCGCGCACCCTGGCGATACTGCTTGCTATCGTCAAACCCAGGCCTAAGGTTGACGCCAATCGAGACGATCACCAGTGCCGCAAGGATAGCGAAGCAAAGGTTAATTAGCCGTCTGATGCGCTGGCGTGGCGCAGGCGCGGCTTGAAAGACAAGAGCGATATGCTTCATAGCACGAAATGTAACACGCCCACGAAACGAAGGCGTGACAAGACCCTGCCGGGGGCGCGTAGAGACACGCCACTGACAGGGTCGGTGCTAGGCGTGCAGTTGCTCGCGGATACTGAGTACCTCGTTCCGCATCCGATTATCGGTGTTGATCTCCTCGCCGATCTTTTCGCAGCCGTAGATCACCGTGGTGTGGTCGCGCCCGCCGAGCAGGTTCCCGATCTCGACCAAGCTGGCCTCGGTTTCTTCACGGATCAGGTACATTGCGACTTGGCGCGGCACCACGACATTGCGCGAACGGCCACGACCCGTGAGGATATGGATCTCGATCCCGTAATGCTCGCTGACGGCCTTGATAATCATTTCGGCGGTGATGCGCTTACGGCGGGCGCTGCCGAGCAGGTCGGCAAGCGCCTGAGCGGCCACCTCGACGCTGATCGCCAGGCCGTGGAGATTGGCGTAGGCCGCAACTCGATTCAGGCTGCCCTCAAGCTCGCGGATGTTGCTCTGCACCTTGTGGGCCAGGAAATCGAACACATCGTCGGGCACATAGACATTCATCTGCTCGCCCTTGGCGCGCAGAATGGCCGTGCGCGTCTCAAGGTCGGGCGGCTGCACATCGCAGATCAGCCCCCACTCAAAGCGCGAACGCAGGCGCTCCTCAAGGGTCAGAATCGCCTTGGGCGGCTTATCCGAGCTAATCACGATATGCTTGGCCGCCGAGTGCAGCGCATTGAACGTGTGGAAGAACTCTTCCTGGGTCGCGTCTTTGCCCGCGATAAACTGAATATCGTCGATCAGCAGGACATCAATGTTCCGATAGCGCATGCGGAACTCTTCGGTCTGCTGGCGGCGGATGGCGTTAATGAGATCATTGGTAAACTTCTCGGACGAGACATAGAGGACATTGATCTCGGGGTCGCGGTCGAGGACGTAGTTGCCGATGGCGTGGAGCAAGTGGGTCTTGCCAAGACCGACCCCGCCGTACAGAAAGAGCGGATTGTAGGCTTGGCCGGGATTATCGGCCACCGCCAAACAGGCGGCGTGGGCAAGCCGGTTGCTCGAGCCGACAATGAAGCGCGAGAAGGTATATTTTGGATTGAGCATGCCGGTACGCATCGCACTCGACAGATCAAGCTGGACGGCGCGCTCACCGTAGAAACCGTCCTCGTCAGTCTGGGCGATGATAGGGGCGGCGGCACTGAGGTCGAGGCGAGGCACCGCGATCCCACCAGCGATCACGATCCGCACCTGCACCGGATAGCCCACGACATCGCCGAGCGAGCGGCGCACCGGCACTAGGTAGCGATTCTCCAGCCCTTCCTTGTGGAAGGGCGAGGTGGTGCCCACGGTCGCGGTGCCCGCATCGAGGGCCAGCAACGTGGTGCCACGCAGCCAAGTGTCAAACTCTTGGCGGGTGGTCTGCATCTGGATCGTGCCTAGTGCTGCTTGCCAGATCTGGTTCAAGTTCACAGGCATCTCCTTGGCGTGCCAAACCAAAGCCTCGGCCATGGGCTGGTGCCCAGACCTGTGGCGTGAACGCTCACAAGGCCCATCTGTTCCGCCAATGGTCACAGGTGTGGGGATGGGGTCTGCGCGTGGCAGCTATGCAGCAGATCATACTCGATCCGTCTCTGCATTTCAAGGCACAGAAGGCGCGATCTCTATAATTCTTACTTATAGTTTCCACAGGGTCGCTACCGTTGAATCTTGCGATCCTGGTGCCGATTTTTACGCTTTATGTCGAGACAACGAGCGGTCAAATTGTGGATAACTTGCCCACGTGGCCGCACGTTGCTTAACATTCTGTCGCATCACAGTGGGACAGAGGGCGATCAGCCGGGGTGGCATCCATGCGTACGGCGCATGTGGATAACTCGGCCCTGAATGTGGATAACTTGTGGGCGAACGACCCACGCTCAGACATTCTTGCCAGCAAGAGCCGCGCCGCTTACGCATCGTCGCTAACCGTGGGCAACTTGATGACGGGCAGATCGCCCAGGTTGGTGAGGCCGAACTGCTGAAGAAAAGCGGGCGTGGTCGCGTAGAGAATGGGGCGACCAACGCTCTCACGGCGACCGACCTCGACAACCAAATCACGAGACAGCAGGGCGCGGAGGGTGCCGCTACTATCGACGCCACGGATCGCATCAATTTGGGCGCGGGTGAGCGGCTGACGGTAGGCAATAATTGCCAGCACCTCAAGGGCGGCGCTCGACAGGCGCCCGCTGGCCTGCACACCCAGGAAGCGACTGACGGCGCGGGATGCCTCGGGGGCGCTGACCAACTGCACGTGGTCGCCGTGGCGCTGCACACGCACCCCACGCTCACGGCACGCGAATGTTAGATGCTCAAGGGCCACCTCGACGGCTTCATAGGCGACCTCGACGATCTTGGCGAGCTGGGCGACGCCCACTGGCTCGCCGGCGACAAAGAGTAGGCTCTCGATCATCTGCACCAGACTGGGCGCGGGCTGTGGCGTCGGCAGGCCGCGTAAAGCCTGCGGGTCAAGGGTGGCACCATCGTGGATCATCAGCGTCTCCGTCGCGACGAGAGCGTCGAGCGTATGGTATGATTGGGCGACTCTGACGGGCTACAAAGCGACCATGGCGTGCAGGCGGCGGGCGTAGATCTATTTTAGGCGGGCGGAACGCCCGCGATCCGGCATATTTTCACAATACCAAAAAGGGGGGCCGCAGCGCAGTTGTCGCGCTGAACAGCCTCCCTTGGTAGCTTGACACCTGGCCTACAATAGCCCCTCAGCCTCCAGCCAACTCTCGATGTCTGCGTTGCTCGGGGCCGGATTGCCGCCGGGGATGTAGCGAAAACGGTCGCCATAGCCATCCATCACGCGGTTGCGAAGCGCTTCGGCGTCGGGACTGTCGTCAGCGTCGGGAACCTTTAAGACCTCGCCCGTCTCTAGGTCGAGGTAAAAGCTGTAGGCCGGATTAGTCTCCGCCAGCGCAGCTTGGATCTGCCCACGATTGTAGCTGCCTGCCACTACGACCTCCTAATCTGACCGGGGACTAGGCACTGGCATGGACGCCCCCCACCGGCTACACCAGCCGCCCAAGATGGTACACGATGCTGCGTACTTGTGCAAGTCGCTCTCCTGCCCCTGAAACGTTGCCCCGCGCCGTGCGTACGTTGCAGCAGAGAGGGGGCCGTTGATGGAGCAGCAGGCTGAGGAAGTCGCCCTCGCCCGATTGGCCCAGGCGGGCGACCAAGCCGCCTTCGCCACGCTCGTGCAGCGCTATAGCGGCGCGGTGTTTAATCAGGCGTATCGCATGCTCAACGACACCCACGAGGCCGAGGATGCGGTGCAAGAGGTCTTCCTCCGTGCGTTTCGGAGCCTCGCTAGTTTCAAGCCTGAGCGCCGCTTGGTGACGTGGTTATTGGCGATTGGCTCGCATTACTGTATCGACCGGCTGCGCCGCCGCCGCCACACGTGGCTGACCCTTGACGATGTTGCGTTCTGGCTGCCGAGCGGCGACCCCGGCCCCGAGCGCTTGGCCCTGCTTGACGAGCGGCGCACAGCGGTGCAGCGGGCGCTCCAGCGTCTAGCCCCGACCTACCGTGGGGTCACGGTGCTGCGCTACTGGCACGACCTCTCGTACCTCGAAATCGCCGAGGCGCTGAATCTGAGCGAGGGGACCGTCAAGACGCGGCTGCACCGCGCCCGTAAGCTGATCGCGGAGGCATTGGAGGCCGAGGGGGAGGTGAATATATGGGACGCAGAGACGAACCCGAGTTGATGCCATCTGATGGTGAATTGGCCGCAGCCGAAGCACACACGCGGCGGTTGCTGGCCCGCTTCGGCGAGCCGAGCGCCGTCGCGCCACCTGCAGGTTTGGCCGACCGCATTGTGGCCGCCATGCCTTCGGTCAGCCGCCCCATCAGGCCGTTGCGCCGCCGCGCGCTTGGCTGGGCCATCACCGCCGCAGCGAGCGTGCTGGTGGTTCTCGGCGTGTGGGTCACGCTGGGCATTGGCCTTGCCCCAGCCAGCGTAGCAGAGGCAACGCTGCTCGGGCAACTCACCATCAGCCTAGCGGCCCGACCGCTCGGCACGCTTCCAAGTGGGGCTGGCCTCGTGATCGTGCTTGGTGCCCTTGTGGGCGGCGCGTGGCTTTGGTGGCGCTATGTTCACAGGCGCGACGGGGCGTAAGGGCAGGTGTCAGGTGCTAGGTGTCAGGGGTCAAGCCAGCTTGACAGTTTGGTGCGGTTCCGCGCAAAGCCGGAGTGATCTCGCGCGAAGCCGCAAAGCCGCAAAGCCGCAAAGCGGCTCTGTGGTGTTGCGCTCGGACTGACACCTGACACCCGGCACCTGACACCTTGGCTTACGCCCTGCCGCCCGCCGCCGCGACGAGTACGCCAAGCAGCACACAGAAGGCCAGGAAGCCGAGCAAGCTGAGGAGCAGCGGGTAGAGCAGCACCGCCAGCACCGCACGCAGGCTGTCGAGCCGATGCACGATCGAGGTCGCCAGCACTAGGATGGCGAAGCCCCAGGCCCAGGCAAGCAGACTGAGGGTGGAGCCGATCCCTGGGATAAAGGCCAGGGCGTCGAGGGCGTGGGGGGCCACCGCGAGCGAACCGAGGCTGACCATGTGCGGAAGGTTGCCCTGACCGCCCAACTGGCGTGCTGTCAGGTGGGCGACCGCCACAGCGAGGAGCATCCCGGCGAGGTAGCTGATCGGCGTGCTGACGATTGCGGCAAGCAATTGAAAGAACTGGCCCACGGGTCGCGGGAGCGGCGTCGGCAGCGCGATCAGCTGCTCGATCAGCGCAAAGGCCGACGCCTTATTCTCGTTGACCAGCCGGGACAACTCTTGGGTGTTCGGGTCATTCGAGGTCAGCACAAGCTGGTTGAGCTGCTGGTCGAGCTGTGTACGCAGCATCTGAACCGTGCGATCAGGGGTGGCGGTTTGGATCAGGGTGCTAATCCCATTGGCCGCGCCGACCAAGAGGCCGACGAAGAGGACGAGCATAAAGCCGCGCCGCACCGCGTCGGGTGCCTCGCGCAGACCACGCATCACGTTCTGGTTAAGGGTCAGCGCCCCGTTGAACAACTCCATCATCGCCCGGCTCCCAGGCCCCCAAGGGCGTTTGCGAACACCACGATCACACAGCAGTAGAGGCCGACCAGCACCAGGGTGAGCAGCACCGGGCCAAGCGTGACCGCCCAAAACGAGCGCCACGGCGAGAGGCCGTGAACCTCGCGCACGGCCAGATAGGTGCCAAACAGACCAAGCAGCGACGAGGCGAGCAGCAACGCGCCGGGGACGGACTCGGCGTAGGGGACGACTTGCACCAGACCGAGCAGACCAGCGCCGGAGGCAACGGCGGTGCTGGCGAGAGTTTGCCCGAAGCGGGCCGTGCCACCGAAGGCGCGGGCCGCGACATGCACCACGGCGCTGGTGATCAGCCAACTGAGCAGCGCGAGCAGCGGGGCCACAAGTACGTTGATGAGGCTTACCAGCGGACTCGGCGTAAGGCTGAACGTGCTGGACTGGGCGAAGATCTGCTCGAAACTGGTTGCGAACGTGGGCGAGTCTGCGGTCAGCGCTTCGTACCAGGGCATCGCGGTCAGCCCCTGGTAAAGCGTCTCGCTCATCACGGTCGGGGCGGGCTGGGTCAGATACTCACCGAGGTCGCCGATGAGTGCGGCGACGGCCACGAGCAAAGACACCAGAGCGACGAGGGCTGCGCCCCGGCGTATGCCGTCGGGCGCGTCGCGCTGCGCCTGAAAGGCCCGCTGATCGAGGAGTAGCCCGCTGAGGCCCAGGCGAAGGATCGTCGAGAGGGACTCCATGGTGTTCCTACTAGCAGAGGTGAGGGCACGGGCGCCATTCTACCACAGGGGGCGCTGTACCCGCCGTGCGCTCGTACCGTCAGGGCGCAGCATGCTGCGTCCCTACGGAGGTACGTTATAATTCCTTTGGGGGGCGGCCTCCGCCTTGCCCTGATGGGCGCGACAGCGCCTTGCGAAAGGATTTTTCCGTGGCTCACACGAACACGTATGTCCGCGACTGGATGACCCAGCAGCCAGCGACCGTCCACCCCGAGACTTCAGCGGTCGAGGCCTACGAGCAGATGCGCGACCGCAACATTCACCGTATGCCCGTGGTCGATGCCGCAAGCCATCTAGTGGGCATCGTGACCCGCAGCGATATTGAGGGCACGGTCTCGTTCCGCCACACCGAGGCCGGCTGGCACGAGGGCCGCTTCGCCCTCGCCGGGACGACGGTCACCGAGATCATGACGCGCGATCCGCTTACCGTTACGCCGACCACCTCGATGCACGAGACGGCTAGTCTGCTGCTGAGTAACCACCTCAGCGGTCTGCCGGTAGTCGAGGACGGCAAGCTCGTCGGGATCATCACCGAGACGGATGTGTTTCGGCTAGTGGTCAAGCTGTGTGCGGCGTAGGGTTGATGGAGGGTTCAAGGGAGGGCATGGCCCTCCCTTGAACCCTCCCGCTGCATGACCGTCTAGCCTAGCCAATCTCGGCCAGAAACTCGTGCAGGATCACGGTCTGTCCAAGGCGCACATTGAGGCTGAGCACAGTGCCAGCGCGCGGGGCGATGATCTCGTTCTCCATCTTCATCGCCTCAAGCAGCAGCACGGGCTGGCCGGCTTCTACCCGTTGGCCGATCTCAATCAACACGCGACTGATGATGCCTGGAATGGGCGCCTTCAGCCGCCCATCGCCGCTGACGGGGCGAGCCACGTTCGCCTCAAGGTCGCGCACTTGCACGCTGTGCCGCCCCAGCGCCGACTGAATCCAGCGTAGGTCGTGATCGACGATCATCTCGTAGGGGCGCGTGTCCACCAGCGCCCACTCGATCTGCTCGGGCGCAGCCAGCGACGAGACCGCCACGCGCAGCGACTCGCCGTTGACCACCACGGCGATGAAACCGTCGGCATCGGGCTGACCGCTGACCTGAACCTCAAACTCGGTGTCATCAATAGTGACGAGCAGTTTGCTCATTGTGGGAGCCTCCGGCTATCGCGGTGCCAGCCGCTCGTAAAGGCGGTGGGGGTGACCGGACGAGCGGCTCGGGTGCGCCCGATGAAGGCCAGGGCGGCTACCGCCGCGAGGTCGCGCAGGTTCTCGCTTGGCGGGGGCGTCTTGAGCAAGTGGTGGCGGCTGAACTCGGTGGTGTAGACGCCTGCGACAAACGCGGCGTCGCTCGCGATCATGCGTAACAGGCCCAGGTTGGTCTGGACACCGTTCACCTGGAACTCCTGCAAGGCCCGCTGAAAGCGGTTCAGACACTCCTCGCGGGTGGCGCCCCAGACCACCAGCTTGGCGAAGAGCGAGTCGTAGCGCACCGGGATCTCGGAGCCAGCGTAGACATAGGTGTCTACGCGCACATTGGGGCCACCGGGCAGACGAAACCCCGTGATGCGCCCAGGGCTCGGCAGATACTCATGCCAAGGGTCCTCGGCGTTGACCCGACAGAGCATCGCGTGGCCGCGCAGACGTACATCATCCTGGGTGTAGCTCAGCGGCTTCCCGGCAGCGATGTAGAGCTGCTCGCGCACAATGTCAATGCGGGTCAGCATCTCGGTCACCATATGCTCAACCTGGACACGCGGCTTGACCTCGGCGAAGCGGTAGGTGCCGTCCTGCTCAAGCGCAAACTCGACGGTCGAGACGCCCCGCACATGAAACATCCGGGCCACCTGAAGCGCCGTGCCCCAAATCGCCTCGCGCAACTCCTGGCTAAGACCGGGCGCGGGCGCCTCCTCGACCACCTTGCGCGTGTTGTGCTGGATCGAGCCATCGCGGTCGCCCAGCGTGATGAAATTCCCGTGGTGATCGCCTAAGATCGGCACCTCGATATAACGCGAGGGCAAGGTCACCGATTCGAGGTAGACCCGATTGTCGTCGTAGACCGCCTGGGCTGCTGACGAGGAGCGTCGCACAGTGTCGAGCAACTGCGCGGGTTCGCGCACCAGATGGGTGCCACGGCCACGTCCGCCCGACGAAGCCTTGACCAACAGTGGATAGCCCAGCGTCGCCGCCTCAGCGACGAGCGCGTCAGACTCGTCGGGGCCAAACGAGCGGGTCGAGGGCTGCGTCGTAGTGATGCCAGCCGCCCGCACCTGCGCGATCACGCCGACCTTATCTAGCACCTGCTCAAGCGCGGTGCTCCCTGGCCCAATCACCGCGATCCCGGCCTCTTCGCACGCACGGGCAAAGCCCGGATGCTCGGAAATACGCCCGTAGCCGGGGTGGATCGCGTCAACGCTGATCCGCTTCGCCACGGCTAAGATCTCATCAGAGTCACGATAGCCATGAGGCGAACTGAGCAGGTAGGCTTCATCGGCCAAACGCACATGGAGCGCTCCCATGTCGCCCGGCTCGTACAGCACCGCAACCGTGACACCCAAGTCACGGCAGGTACGCACGATACGCACCGCAATCTCGCCACGGTTGGCGACTAAGACACGTTTGAACATTGCTATACCTTTACTGAACAGTGATGAGGGAAGAGGGAAGAGGGATGAGGGATGAGTGACCAGTGACCAGTGACCAGTGACCA
This sequence comes from uncultured Oscillochloris sp., assembly GCA_903916565.1. Classification (GTDB taxonomy): domain Bacteria; phylum Chloroflexota; class Chloroflexia; order Chloroflexales; family Chloroflexaceae; genus CAIWXH01. Next base: position 17,526 of record CAIWXH010000512.1, read on the forward strand.
GTGACCAGTGACCAGTGACCAGTGACCAGTGACCAGTGACCAGTGACCAGTGACCAGTGACCAGTGACCAGTGACCAGTGACCAGTGACCAGTGACGACGCAAAGCGCTGTTCGGTGGAATTCATTACTGACCACTGACCACTGACTACTGACTACTGACCACTGACCACTGACCACTGACCACTGACTACTGACTACTGACCACTCACCACTGACCACTGACCACTGACCACTCACCACTCACCACTGACCACTCACCACTCACCACTGACCACTCACCACTCACCACTCATCACTCGTCACTCGTCACTCGTCACTCACCACTCATCTACATGGGCGAAATGCCGTGCTTCTTGGCGACATGGCGGTCACGCTTCGAGAGGGTCACCC
>CAIWXH010000513.1 GCA_903916565.1 uncultured Oscillochloris sp.
CGCGGATGTCCAGGCGCTGCTCACCAAGGCCGACCAGGCGCTCCAAAGCGAGACCGGCCTAGCCACGGCGATCAGCGACTACCGCAAGGCGCTTGAACTGGCCCCAGACGACCCGCAGGTACTGGCAAAGCTGGCCCTGTCAACCAACGCCAGCGGCGACTGGGCTACGGCTGAGGGGTACGCCAACCAGTTGATCGACGCGCCCACCAGCAGCAATAGCCAAGTCGCCCTTGGCTACGCCCTGCTCGCCGACAATCTAGCCTCGCAGGGCGATATGACGACCGCGCTAACACAGATCCCGCAAGCGCTCACCAACGACGAGACGCTCGCGCTTGGGCACGCGATCCAGTCAAATCTGCTCGCCAAGCGCGCGGTGGTCATCAGCAGCACCGCCGAGATGGAAACCGCTCTAGCGAGCCTTGACCGCGCCACGGACAGGGTTGGCGATGAAGCGCCGCTGGTGCAAGCCCTGACGCACCACGCCCTCGGCTACACCTTCGCCCAGCAGTACCAGATGAGCGGCAACGAGGACTTCTTCCGCCAGAGCGAGGAGCAGTACCAGCAGGCGCTTAAACTGCTGCCAAGCGCCGGACTCTTTCAGGCGAACTTGACCTACCTACAGTCGCTAAAAAAGGACTACGCCAAGGCCCGCGAGGGCTTTACCCAAGCGCTAAATACCGGCTACACGCTTGCCCAAGCCGACATCGGCTGGATGTATTACGATGAGGCTGACGCCAAGGCGCAGGCCGACCCGAACGCTGACACGACGCAACTCAAGGCAGATGCCGAACACGCCTTCGACGAGGCGCTTACGCTGAACCCGAACGCACCCGATGGCTACTTCGGCAAGGCGCGACTGCGCTACGACGAGCAAGACTACGATGGCGCGATCAAGTTGCTGAACGAAGCGCTTACGCATAACCCGCGCAGCCCCGAGCTACAGAGTTGGCTCGGCGAGGCGTATTTCTGGAAAGGAATCTACAGCACTGCCCTCACTGACCTCAATGTAAAAAAGGACGCCCTCGCGCAATCCGCCGCCGCCTACCTCAAGGCCATTGAGTTCAATGACCGCTCCATCTTCGCCATCAGCGGCCTCGCCTGGACGCTTCAGCATCAAGAAAAGTATGCCGAGTCGGTGCAGCGCTTTGATCAGGCCATTGCATTAAGCCCCCAGAACGCCGTCAACTATAACGGCAAAGGCTGGAGCCTGTACAATCAGGGCAAGTACCAGGACGCTGAGGCCGCATTCCGGGCGTCGCTTGAGCGCGATGACCGTGCCGCCGAGACTCACTACAATCTGGCGCAAACCCTTGAAAAGCTCGGTGGTGCCAATGAAGCGAAAAAAGAGTACCAACGGGTGCTGGCGCTAGACGCGAACCATAGCGGCGCGCAGGCCGCCCTAGATCGTCTTGGCCCATAGCCGCCGAGACCGCCCAAATGCATGTATGATGAAGGGGCGCAGCCGCTGGCTGCGCCCTTATGCGCTACCGACAACACACAATGAATGAACCCAAACGTCTACACCTGATCCTGATCGGCCCGCCCGGCGCAGGAAAGAGCACCGTGGCGGAGTTGCTTATCCAGCACATACCCTTGACCATCATCGCTACCGGCCAGTTGCTGCGCCACGAAATTGCCACTGGCACGCCCATCGGACGGGCAGTCAAGCCACTGCTCGATCAGGGTCATTTCGCACCCGACACGATGATGGATCGCCTGATGCGCCAGTGGCTCCACGAGGTGCCTGCCGACCGAGGCTTCATCCTCGACGGCTACCCGCGCAACCCCAAGCAGGCCGTCGCCCTGGATGGCATGTTGGCCGACAAGCGTCGGCCCCTCAGCGCGGCAATCGTCCTCACGCTCGACGATGCCGAGGTGATCCGGCGGCTTAGTGGCCGCCGCATCTGTCGCTGGGCGGGCGAACCCTTCACGCTGCATACCAGTGACGCGGGTGCCATCGCCCGCTGCGCCGAGCTTGGCGGCGTGCTTGAGACTCGCGACGACGACCACCCCGCAATCATCCAAGAGCGTCTGCGCGTCTACGAACAGGCGACCGCGCCCCTGATTGCTTTCTACGCCAAGCAGAACATGCTGGCCCGCGTTGAAGCCAATGGTGCGCCTGAAACCGTGGTCGCAGGCGTATTAGCCGCCGTACGCACACACATCGGCTGACAAATCCTGTGCGTAGCGCAGTCCTGTCGGTATGCCGCACCCATCAGGTCGGCTTCAAGGTGCCTGTGCTATACTTGGGCAATTTTAGCGTTAGGCATGGCGCAGAATCGGTGCCCCCGACTTGACTGGCTTTAGCCCATTGCGGTGGCCTCTACGCGGCTGAAGCCGCGCCTACGAACCACGCAGACTGTGCGCGGACTGAAACCTGAAACCCGGCCCATGAAAGCTTATGCAGAAAGACCGTCACCTCCGCAAGACCTACGGTGGTCGCCATGTGCCGCGCCGCCCGGTCTTCCCTGGCCTGCTGCGGGAACGCCGGACGCCCACTCCAGGGCCACGCTTGTCCCGCATCGCGGGCGGGTTTCTTGGCATCATCGCCCTTGGCCTTATTGCCAGCGGGCTGCTGGTGCTGGCCGTGGTCTACGCCACGTACGCCAACACTGCGTCCATCCTCAAGCCCCGCCTTGACGCGCTGGGCAACCGTGCGCTCTTCCAAACCTCGCGCATCTACGACCGTAACGGCGTCTTGCTCTACGAGTTTTTCGACGCTGGGAAGCGCACCAATATCAGCTTCGACGCGATTCAGCCGCTGCTGATCAGCGCCACGGTCGCGATTGAAGATAAGACCTTCTTCACCAACTCGGGCATTGACCCCAACGGCATCGCCCGCACGCTGCTGAGTAGCGTCCAGAGCGGCGAGGAGACCGGCGGTGCCTCGACGATCACGCAGCAAGTGATTAAGAACAGCGTCCTGACGCTTGAGGAGCGCTCGCCCGAGCGCCGCTACGAGCGCAAGCTCAAAGAGATTATTCTGGCCCAAGAGCTGGACAAGCTCTTGACCAAGCAGCAGATTCTCGAACTCTACCTCAACGAAAACTTTTACGGCAACTTGGCCTACGGCATCGAGGCGGCCAGCGAGACCTATTTCGGCGTCAAGGCAAAAACGCTGAGCCTCAACCAAGCCTCGCTGCTGGCGGGCTTGCCCCAGATGCCGAGCTTCTACAATCCAATTAATTACCTTGAGCGTGACGAGCAGGGCGGCTACCTGTCCGGCGTGCGCCTCAGCCCCGGCTGGCTCGCGGCAGACTATGTGCTGCCCGAGCAAGTGAGTGCGCCGCGTTCACGTCAGGTGGCGGTGCTGCGCCAGATGGTCGATGAGGGCTTCATCAGTGAGGCGCAGGCCCGCGCTGCGATTGTCGAGCCGCTGCGCTTCGCGCCCCAGGAAGTGCCGCTGAATGCGCCGCACTTCGTCTTCTATGTGCGCGACCTCGTGCAAGAGCGCTACGGCCAGCAGGTGCTCTTCGGCGGGGGCCTCCGCATCACCACCACGCTCGACCTCGACTTGCAGCGGATGGTGCAGCAGAAAGCCTACGACCGCATCAACGAACTGCGGGCGCGCAACATCAACAATGCCGCCGTGGTGGTGATGCAGCCCAACAGTGGGCAGGTGCTGGCGATGGTCGGCAGCATTGACTATAACGCCGTCAAGGTCACCAAAACCCCCGGCGAGAGCGGCAACGTGATTGATGGGCAGGTGAACGTCGCCACCCGCGAACGGCAGCCCGGCTCGGCGCTCAAGCCCTTCACCTATCTCACGGCGATGGAGCAGGGCATGACCCCGGAGACGGTGCTTTGGGATGTGCCCACCGATTTCCCGGTCAACTCGGCGGCGGCGGCATGGTATACGCCGCTGAACTATAACGGGCGCTTCAACGGGCCGGTGCGAATCCGCAATGCGGTGGCGAACTCGCTGAACATTCCCGCCGTCAAGGCGCTGCGCTTCGCCGGTCTCGACAACACCCTCGCCCTGCTCGACCGCGTCGGGGTGAAGCTCGGCCTCAAGCGTGGCCGCGATTTCTACGGCCTGTCGCTGACCCTCGGTGGTGGCGAGGTGACGCCGCTTGAGCTGACAACGGCCTACAATACGCTGGCAAGCGGGGGGCGCTACTATCCACCCGCTGCGGTGCTTCAGATCAGCGATGCCAGCGGGCGCGTGCTTGAACAGCTCACGCCTAGCCCTGGGCAGCAGGTGGTGGAACCCGGCTTGGCCGCAATCATCTCCGATATGCTCAGCGATGACCGCGCCCGCCAGCCGATCTGGGGGCTAAACAGCCCGCTCAAGCTCTCGCTGCCCGCTGCGGTGAAGACCGGCACGACCAACGACTGGCGCGACGCCTGGGCCGCCGGCTACACGCCCTTCGTGACCATCGGCGTCTGGACGGGCAACAACAACAATGAGCCAACGGCGAAGGTCGAGAGCCTGACTGGCGGCGGGATTATCTGGCGCAATGTGATGGAGGAGATCTTTCTGTGGATCAAAGCTGAGCCGCGCTACCGGGCGCTTTTCGCCGCGCCCTACGCTGACGGCGTGATCCCGACCGAGTTTAAGCTGCCCCAAGGCACCGAGGTGCAGCGGCGCCCGATCTGCCCCTTGCCCGGCCCCTTCGGCGGCTACAAAGATGAACTGTTCACGCGCCAGATGCTCACTGCGATGCTGACCACAACAGTAACCGCGACGATGGGTCTGACGCCAAGCCTAGCCCTCGACACGCAGCCCGCCAAGGGCCTCTGCACCGCCTTTGATCAGGCGATGGTGGTGCGTGTGCCTGCGGAGGCAGAGTGGGCGCCCGACGGCACGCTGCTGCTACAGACGCCCGCTACGGGCGACCAGCCGCCGGTCGCCGACCCGGCCCACGAGGTCGGCACAAGCTACTGCCTGCCAGTCGAAGGCGCGACCTACCCAGACGGGCTGAAGCGTACGGTCTATCTCTGGAAGACGCCCCCGCCTGACCCCTCGGTGCGCGTGCGCTACGAGTGGGCGGGCGGCGCGGTGGATCCGAACTTGCACCTTGACACGCTAGTGCCCTGCACACCCGAACGGTTCGTGCCGCCGATACCACAGCCGCCGGTGCCGGGGGCCATCCTGATGCCTGACCTCAAGCGCCTCGGCGAGAACCAGGCCCGCGATCTGCTGGGGGCGCTCGGGGTTGGCCCGGGGATGATCTACGTGGACTACCAGGATCGTGGGCGGCTCGGCACCGAGTATGATCAGTTTGCGCCCTACAGCGTAATTAGCAGCATCCCCGCAATGGGCGGCTGGATCATTCCTGGCACGACGGTGGTGCTGGGCATTCGGGCACCCGACCCAGGGCCGCAGACCGCCCCCGCTCCGCCCGAGGCGCCCGCCCCGCCCGAGCAGCGCCAACCACCCGCGCAGACAAGCCCCGCTGTGCCGTTGCCGCCAACGCTGCCGCAGCCCATGCCGCCCGAGGGTCGCCCGTAGGCCAGCGCCGCTGCGACCGCCGCGATCATCATCGCCCACCTACTGGTGGGCGACGCCCTGGATAATCTCTCTGCGCGGCCTGCCGCAGCCGACGAAGGTCGGCTGCGGCCCCACGAGCCGGAGGCTTCAGCCCCCTGGCGGGCGACGTTGCATCAGCCCTGAGAGGTACGCTACACGCGACAAGACACCGATACCACCATGATACAATACCAATGACTTAGTTACGGCAGATTCTTGCACCCCAATGTTCGATAGCGTCCTCCCTCTACCCTATGGCCGACCTGGTTGAAGCGCTGCAAATGCTTGCCCGCCAGCGTGGTCGCGACGACAGCCCGCTTGTCGCCGTGCGCGTGGTACCTGGGCGACCGGGGCTACGCATCAGCCACCTGCCGATCAGCCAGCCGCTGGCCCACGCTTGGGTCACCCTTACCGGCGAACCCTTCCACCAACATCAATCGCTGGCCCTCGCTTCATTACGCCGTGGCGAGCCGCTGGCCCTGGTCGGCGGTCGGCCCGCCCGCCAGACGCTGCACCTGCTCGCCATCGAACTGCTGCGCGCCGAGGCTCCCGCGACTATCCTTGTTCTCGCCCCCGACGAGCCAGCCGCCGCCGCACAGCGCGATGGCCTCGCCCAGATCACCGCAGCGCTCAACGAGCCGCTGCGGGTCGCCATGGCCTCTGGCAGCGAAACCCGCGCCGCACTGTCTGCCCACATCGTCGTAACGACGCCCACCACACTGCACGAGCGCCTCTTGCGCTACCACGAGCGCGCTTGGGCCGCCTTCTGGTCGCGCTTGCGGCTAATTGTGATCGCCGAGGCGCATACGTACGGAGGTCTAGCGGCGGCGCACCTGTCAGCGCTGCTGCTGCGGGCGCAGCGCCTAACGCCCGTCACGCGCCCGCCCCAACTGGCAGCCACCATCGCCTCCGTCACCGGGGCCAACGCGGCGCTGGCCCTGATCACCGGCAGCGCATGGCGCATCATCGCCGCCGATGATGTGCCGACCTCCGCCGCCGCCCTGGCGCTCTGGGCTGCCACCGGCGAGCGCACCCGCGAGGCGGCAGCCCTGGCGCTCGGGTTGGCCCATGCGGGCGCCGCCCGCGTGCATCTAACCTGCGCCCCCTTCGAGGTGCCCCTGCTCAAAACCCTAGTTGGGGCCACGAGTACCACGATCAGCGTCGGCCCCAGCCCCTTGCCCGCCCAGGCCCAGATCTTCCTTGGCGTGGCCGGGGCGGGCGCCCATGTGCAGCAAGCCCTTGACAGTGCCGCACTCACCGTGCTGCTGCTTGGCGACGACCCCGCCGAGCGCACGGTCGCCCGGCTCGCCGCCAGCGACCCCGTGCAACTCCCCTTCATTGACGGTCAGCCCCCGACCTGGGTTCTCGCCCCTGGTAACGCCTACGTCGCCGCTCAACACTTGGTCTGCGCCGCCAACGAACTGCCGTTCTGCGCCGCCGAGGTCGAGGCATGGCAGGCGGCAACCATCATCCCGCGCCTTGAGACCAGCGGGCGGCTTATCCGCCTGCCTGGGGCAGAGCCAGCTTGGCAGCCACTTGCCGGTGGCAATGACCCCTACCGGGGCTTCACGCTCCGCTCGGCAGGCGATGCCGCCGCCACCATCCGCAACGATCAGGGCACGGTATTGGGCAGCCTTGACGGAGCCGCCTTCGACCGCTGGGGGTTTACCGGGGCGGCCCTGCCGTCACTACGCGGCGGCTTCCGAGTCACCGCCCGCGACGAGGAAGCGCTCACGCTGGTCGTCCACGCTGCACCTGAACCGCGCCGCACCATCCCGCTGCGCCACTGCGTCGTGCGCGTACGCGACCGCCGCGAACAGCGCGTCCTGCGCGGGCGCGAACTGGCCTGGGGCCGGGTGGTCGTCGAAGAGGAAATTTACGGCTACCGGGAGGTCACCTCGGGCAGCGACCCCGTCGAACAGAGCCTCAAGCCGCCGATCACAACCTCGTGGAGCGCACCGGCGCTCTGGATCGATCTGCCCGCCGCCATCAACGTGGACGGCCAACTAAGCGGCTGGTCGCTGGCTGCTGCGCTACCGCTGCGGGCGCTCGCCACCATCAGCGACCTCGTGCCCGCCTATGACGCGGAGGCCCAGCGCATCTACTTTATAGACGCACAGCCCGGCGGCAGCGGCCTAGCCATCTGGCTCTTCACCTGCCTTGAAGAACTGCTGCCCCTCGCCTACGCGGTCGCCCTCGACTGTCGTAGCGATCCTCTGCTTGAACCGTTAGCCCGCGCCGACATAGACTGGCTGCGCGTCCTCTTAGGTGTCGAACGCGAACCGAAAAGCCGCGCGCCTTCCGGCGGCGCTGGTCGCCGTGCCGCCTCTGCGCCCGTGAGCCAGCCGGTCGAAGCGCCCGTCCGCCCATCCAGCAAAGCGGCGAGCCGTGAGCATACGGCCCAAGTGGAACAGGAACGCCTCGCCACCGAAGCCCAGGAGCGCACAATGCGTCAGCAACAGAAAGATGAGCAGCGTCACCTGCGCGAGGCACGCGAGCAGGCCGAACGCGAGCAGGCCGAACGAGTCGCGCAGGCGCAGGCTGAACGTGAGCAGGCTGAACGCGCCGTGCGGGAACGCGCCGAACGCGAACGCGCCGAACGCGACCTGGCTGAACGCGACCTTGCCGAGCGCACGGCACGCGAACGCGCCGAACGCGACCTTGCCGAGCGCACAGCACGCGACCTGGCTGAACGTGAACTTGCCGAGCGCACGGCACGCGACCTGGCCGAGCGCACGGCACGCGAACGCACCGAACGTGAACTTGCCGAGCGCACGGCACGCGAACTGGCTGAACGTGAACGAGCCGAGCGCTCAGCACGCGACCTAGCCGCACGCGACCTTGCCGAGCGTACAGCACGCGACCTGGCTGAACGCGACCTTGCCGAGCGCACAGCACGCGACCTGGCTGAACG
>CAIWXH010000514.1 GCA_903916565.1 uncultured Oscillochloris sp.
CCCGCCGTGATCGCGATGCAGGGTCTGCTCAACGTCGCGACCAACGCGCTGTTTGTCCCGGCCTTCTTCCGCGAGTTGCGCCGCGACGGGCGCATTGACCGGGCACTCGCCGCCGCACGCCAGAGCGTGCGCGAGCAGCCCGACTGGTGGGCACCGGCCCTTTTTACGCGCTTGCGTAGCGGTCGCATTTGGTACGAGCCGGGCTTTGACGCGCAGGACTTCGCGAAGTGGCCGGCCCTCGTCGGCAGCATTGCGCGCGGCAAGTGTACGCCCATCCTTGGCCCTGGCCTGCTCGATGGCTTCATCGGCTCGACCCGCGAAGTGGCCCAGCGTCTCGCGATCAAGCACCACTTCCCGCTGGCCCCGCTGGCCCGCGACGATCTGCCCCAGGTTGCCCAGTATCTGGCCGTGAAGCAAGATGTGGATCTGCTGCACGACGAGCTGAGTTGGGCGTTTCGTGCGGCGCTCGCCGCGCATAGCCCGGAGCCGCTGGCCGACGGCGCGGATCTTGACACGCTGCTACGCGCCGCCGGTACGCGGCGGCGGGCGGCAGATGCGGGCGAACCGCACCGAGTCCTGGCGAGCCTCCCGCTGCCGATTTTCCTCACCACCAACGCGGATCGCCTGCTGGCCGACGCGCTGGAGGAGGCCAAAAAGACGCCGCAGGTGATCATTTGCCCCTGGAATCGCCACGGCGAAATGAGCCAAAATACGCTGGCGCCGCCGACGGCCACGCAGCCGCTGGTCTACCACCTCTTCGGGCGCCTCGACGACCCCGAGTCGCTGGTGCTGACCGAGGACGACTATTTCCGCTACCTCATCGGCGTGACGCGCAACGAGGATCTGCTGCCCAAGGTGGTCGGCAGCGCCCTCGTCAACACCGCCTTGCTCTTCCTGGGTTTTCGGCTGGAAGACTGGAACTTCCGCGTGCTCTTCCAGAGCGTGATGAACCTGGCCGGTTCCGAGTTGCGCCGCCGCTACACGCATGTGGCGGTGCAGATTGACCCGCAGGAGGGCACGATGCTCAACCCGCAGGAGGCGCGGGAGTACCTAAAAACCTACTTTGGCCCAGCGGCGGCCCTGAATTATCAGACGAACATTAGCCTGTACTGGGGCAGCGCCGAGGACTTTATCCGCGAACTGGCCGCACGCTACGCCCAGCAGCAGGGGGGCGGCTGATGCAACGTTACGCGAAACCCCTCTCCCCCGGCCCCGCTCCCCTTGTGGGAGCGGGGAGATTCCGCAGCAGGATGCGTTCGGCTCCCCCTCTCCCTTTATGGGAGCGGGGGCTGGGGGGTGAGGGCTGGTGCGGCAACCGGACTTTGTATCAGCAGCAGGGGGGCGCATGAGCAACGCGACACCAACCAATCCATACATCGGCCCGCGCTCCTTCGAGGAGGGCGAGGGCGCACGCTTCTTTGGGCGCGAGCGCGAGCTGGAGGAGCTGTTTCACCTGCTGTTGGCCCGTCGCCTCGTGCTGCTGCACGCGCCTTCGGGGGCAGGCAAAAGCTCGCTGGTGCGCGCCGCGCTCATCCCGCGCCTGCGCGACGAGGGCTTTCTGGTACGCCCGATCATCCGTGTGGGCACCGAGCTGACGGTGCGCGGCCCCAATCGCTTCTGCGTCGCCACGCTGCTCAGTCTCGACGAGGGCCGTGCGCCCGCCGAGCATCTGCCCATAGAGACGCTGGCAACGCTCAGCCTGGCCGACTATCTGGCCCGCGAGCCTGCGACTGAGACCGAGGAGGTTTTTATCTTCGACCAGTTCGAGGAGGTGCTGAGCGCCGACCCGAACGACCGGGCGACGAAGGCGGCCTTCTTCAGCGAGCTGGGCACGCTGCTGGAAAATCCGCGCCGCTGGGCGCTGTTTCTGCTGCGCGAGGATTATCTGGGCGCGCTCAAGCCGCTGCTCCAGGCCATCCCAACGCGCTTGGCGGCGACCTACCGGCTCGATCTGCTTGACCCAACGCAGGCCCGCCAGGCCATGCAGGGGCCAGCCCGTGCGGCGGGCGGCACTTTCGCCGACGATGCGGCGGCCCGGCTGGCCGACGATCTGCGCCAGACCAGCGTGCAGCGCCCCGATGGCAGCAGCGAGACGGTACTGGGCCAGAGCATCGATCCGGTGCAGCTTCAGGTGGTCTGCTACCGGCTGTGGGCGCGTCAGGCGAGCCACGCGATCACGGTGGCCGACATTGATCATGCGGGCGATGTGGACACGGCGCTCCGCAGCTATTACGCCGAGCAGGTCGCGACGACCGCCGCCGCCAGCGGCGTGGGCGAGCGCCAGATCCGGACGTGGGTGCAAGCGCAGCTTATCACCGAGACGGGCCTGCGCGGCCAGGTGCTGCGGGCGCCCGCAGCCACCGGCGGGCTGGCGAACGCGGCCATCGCCCTTATGGTGAACGCGCACCTGCTCAGGGCCGAAGAGCGCCGGGGCGCGACGTGGTACGAGTTGGCCCACGACCGCCTGATTGCGCCCGTGCGCCAAAACAACGCCGCCTGGTTCGAGGCCAACCTCAGCGTCCTCCAGCGCCAAGCGGCCTTGTGGGATGAGCACGGGCGCCAAGAGGGACTGCTGCTCCGTGGCGCGGCGCTGCAGCGGGTCAAAGCGGCGACCGACGTAGCGACCCTGAATGAGACGGAACACGCCTTTCTCGTGGCGTGTCGCGCACGTGCGCGTCAGTTGCGGCGCACCTATGTCACCAACCTGCTCATTTTCGCCCTTGCCATCAGTGCGCTTGGTCTGCTCTACGAGGTTGTCCAGTTCTTTTTCAAGGCGCAAAACCTGGCCGTGCAAGGCTTGGCCCATGTTGAACAGCTTCGCACCGCCCAGGCCCAGGCCGAAGGTTCCGCGTCAGCGGCGCAAACGGCCCAGGCCCAAACCGCCGCCCAAGGCCAAGTCACCGACGCGCAGCGGCTGGCCTTGGCGGCCCAAAACCAGATCGCGAGCGACGCAAGCCGCGCCCTCCTGCTCGCCTATGAGGCGGCAGCGCGTGACCTCAATCTGAACACCCGCGATACGCTGCGGCAGACCCTTGCGGTGCCGGTACGGACGCCGCTTACCCTCGGCGGTCACCGTGCCGCCGTCTGGAGCGCGGCCTACAGCCCCGACGGCAGCCGCATCGTCACCGCCTCTGATGATGGCACCGCGATTATTTGGGACGCAACGAGCGGGGCGCGGCTGCTCACCCTGATCGGCCACAGCGCGCTTATTTCCAGCGCGGCCTACAGCCCCGACGGCAGCCGCATCGTCACCGCCTCCGACGATGGCACCGCGATTATCTGGGATGCCGCCAGCGGAACGCGGCTGCTCCTCCTCACCGGCCAGAGCGGGGCCATCTATCACGCGACCTACAGCCCCGACGGCACGCACATCGTCACCGCTGGCGACCACGCGATTATTTGGGATGCGACGAGCGGCGTCCGCCTGACCGACCTCAAAAGCAGTTGGGTCAATAGCGCGACCTACAGCCCCGACGGCACGCGCATCGTCACCACCGACACCACCGCCATCGTCTGGGACGCGGCGAGCGGGGCTAAGCTGACCACCCTCGTCGGGCACAGCGGCCCCATTTATCAGGCGGCCTACAGCCCCGACGGCAGCCGCATCGTCACCGCCTCGCAGGATGCCAGCGCGATCATCTGGGATGCGGCAAGCGGGGCCAAGCTGACCACCCTGACGGGGCACGGCGACAACGTCACGAGCGCGGCCTACAGCCCCGACGGCAGCCGCATCGTCACCACCTCGCAGGATGCCAGCACGATCATTTGGGATGCCGCAAGCGGCGCCAAGCTGACCACCCTCACCGGGCACGGCGATAGCGTCACCAAAGCGGCCTACAGCCCCGACGGCAGCCGCATCGTCACCGCCTCGCAGGATCGAAGCGCGGTCGTCTGGGATGCCGCAAGCGGTGCCAAGCTGCTCACCCTGGCGGGGCACAGCGACAACGTCAATAGTGCGGCGTACAGTCCCGACGGCAGCCGCATCGTCACCGCCGCCAACGATGGCAGCGCGATCATCTGGAACGCCGCAAGCGGCGCCAAGCTGACCACGCTCACCGGACACGGCGCGGTCGTCACGAGCGCGGCCTACAGCCCCAATGGCAGCCGCATCGTCACTGCCGCAGCGGATGGCAGCGCGACTATTTGGAATGCGGCGGGCGGCACGCGCCTGAACACCCTCACCAGCAGCAGCAAAGCAGTCACCAGCGCGGCCTACAGCCCCGACGGCAGCCGCATCGTCACCGCCTCAGCGGATGGCAGCGCCATCATCTGGGATGCCGCAAGCGGAACCACACTGCTCACCCTCACGGGGCACACTGCCGCCGTCCGAAGCGCGGCGTACAGCCCCGACGGCAGCCGCATCGTCACCGCCTCAGCGGATGGCAGCACAATCATCTGGGATGCCGCGAACGGCACCCGCCTGAACACCCTCAGCAGCAGCAGCAAAGCGCTCAACCGTGCCGCCTACAGCCCGGATGGCAGCCGCATCGTCACCGCCTCCGACGATGGCAGCGCGGTCATCTGGGATGCCGCAAACGGCGCCAAGCTGCTCACCCTCACCGGACACACTGCCGCCGTCCGAAGTGCCGCCTACAGCCCCGACGGCAACTCCATTGTCACCGCCTCAGCGGATACCACCGCCATCGTCTGGGATGCGGCCAGCGGCAGCCGCCTGAACACCTTCACCAGCCACGGCAAATGGGTCAACAGCGCGGCGTACAGCCCCGACGGCAGCCGCATCGTCACCGCCTCCGACGATAAGAGTGCCATCATCTGGGATGTGGCAAAGACAGCCCGTCTGCCCACTCTCACTGGCGGCGGCACGATGCTCTGGAGTGCGACCTACAGTCCCGACGGCAGCCGCATCGTCACCGCCTCTGACGCCAAGAGCGCGATTATCTGGGATGCGGCGAACGGTGCCAAGCTGATCACCCTCACTGGGCACAGCGACATTGTCATGAGCGCGGCCTACAGCCCCGACGGCAGCCGCATCGTCACCACCTCGTGGGACAAAAGCGCGATCATCTGGGATGCGACCAGCGGGGCCGAATTGACGGATCTCATTGGGCACAGCGACATCGTTAGAAGCGCCGCCTACAGTCCCGACGGCAAGCGCATCGTCACCGCCTCCGACGACGGGAGCGCCATCATCTGGGATGCGACCAGCGGCGCGAACCTGACCATGCTCATCGGCCACAGTGCGGCGCTCAGAAGCGCGGCGTACAGCCACGACGGCAGCCGTATCGTCACCGCCTCGTGGGATGGCAGCGCGATCATCTGGGATGCGGCCAGCGGCACGCGCCTGAACACCCTCACCAGCCGCAGCGATGTCATCACCAGCGCGGCCTACAGCCCCGACGGCAGCCGCATCGTCACCGCCTCGGGGAAGACCGCCATCATCTGGGATGCCACGAGCAACGCCAAGCTGAACACCCTGACTGGGCATAGCGCTGCGATCACCAGCGCGATCTACAGCCCCGACGGCAGCCGCATTGTCACCGCCTCGCAGGATGGCAGCGCGATGATCTGGGATGCGACAAGCGGGGAGCGGCTAACCACGCTCAGCGGCCACAGCGCTGCCGTGTTGAGTGCCGCCTACAGCCCCGACGGCAGCCGCATCGTCACGGCCTCCGACGATAAGAGCGCCCGCCAGTGGCTCGCCAACGACGACGACCTGCTCCGGGTCGCCCAGTGCCGCATTTGGCGCGGCTTCACCAACGACGAGATCACGCGCTTCGACCTGCACGCGCCGTTCGCCTTCTCGCTAAAGGATCGCCAGTGCCCGCCGGTGTTTAGCTGGCAGCGGGCGGCGAAGTAGGTGGTGCCAGGATCGCACGGTCGCTGGCCGCGAGAACGCGCAACGCCCGCTCGACCCGTAGTCTGTATGTCTTCTCTGCGGCGCTCCTCGTCCTCGCTGGCTGTGGCGGCGCGGCGCTCCCCGTCACGCCGCAGCACGCGCCCGTCACGCCGCCGGGTGATGTCAGCGTCGCGCCCGCGCCGCGTGAGCCGCTGCCGGGGCTGCGCCTCGTCGCGCAGCCGTCGAGCTCGCCGGTGCTCGATGTGCGCGTCGTCTTCGACGCAGGCTCGGCGGACGATCCCGTCGGCAAGGAGGGCCTGACCGACCTCTCCGCGCACCTGATGGCCGAGGGCGCCGCGGGCGAGCTCAGCTATGCGGCGCGCGAGGCGGCGCTGTTCCCGATGGCGGCGTCGATCGACGTGCAGGTCGATCGCGAGCAGACGACGTTCATCGGGCGCGTGCACCGCGATCACGTCGCGCGCTACCTCGAGCTGCTGCTCGACGTGCTCGTGCGCCCGCAGCTGCTCGACACGGAGCTCGAGCGCGTGCGCGAGCAGCAGCAGAGCGAGCTGCTGCTCGGCTTGCGCGGCAGCGACGACGAGGAGCTCGGCAAGGAGGTGCTCGAGTCGATGCTCTACGAGGGGCAGCCCTACGGGCACCCGGAGCTCGGCACCGAGCGCGGGCTCGCGGCGATCACGCACGCGGACGTCGTCGCGCAGCGCGGGCGCGTGTTCTGCGGCGCGCGCGCGACGATCGGGCTCGCGGGCGCGGTGCCGACGGAGGCGTCGCTCGCGGGCGAGGGGCTGGTCGGGCAGCTGACGGCGCTCGGCGCGGGGACGTGCGAGGGACGCGCCGCGTTGCCCGCGGTCGCGCATCGTGAGGCGCGCATCTGGCTCGTCGACAAGCCCGAGGCGGCGTCGACGGCCGTGTCGATGGGCCTGCCGCTCGACGTGACGCGCGCGGACGCCGACTACCCCGCGCTCTTGCTCGCGTCGGTGTACTTCGGGCTGCATCGGCAGTTCGCGGGGCGCCTGATGCAGAAGATGCGCGGCGACCGCGGGCTCAACTACGGCGACTACGCGTACGCCGAGCACTTCGTGCAAGAGGGCTGGTCCTGCTATCCGGCGGCGAACGCCTCGCGGCGCGAGCAGTACTTCTCGATGTGGCTGCGCCCGGTGCCGCACGAGAAGGCGCACTTCGCCATCCGCATGGCCGTCCGCGAGCTGCGCGATCTCGTCGCGCACGGCGTACCGCAGGAGGACTTCGTGCGCATCCGCGAGTTCGCCTCGCAGTACTTCGGGCTCTATCTGCAGACCGAGTCGAGGCGCCTCGGCTTCGCGATCGACGACCGCTTCTACGGGCAGAACGACGCGTGGCTCGCGCGCGTCCGCGCCGCGTGGGCGAACCTCACCGCGGCCGACGTGAACGCCGCGATCGCGCGGCACATCGACCCGTCGCGGCTCGAGATCGCGGTCATCACGCACGACGCGGCGGCGCTCCGTGAGGCGCTCGCGAGCGAGCGGCCGTCGCCGATCACCTATCAAGCGCCGGCGTCTGACGCGGTGCTCCTCGAGGACCGGGAGATCGTCCCGTATCGCATCGGCATCCCGGGCACGAGCATGACCGTCGTCCGGCTCGCCGAGACCTTCCGCTGAAGCGCTCCCGCGCTCTTACTGCAGGGGACGCGCCGCGTCGCTGAGCGGCGCCGTCGCCCGGCGCTGCGTGGTCGCGGCGGAGTCGGGCGTCTGCGGGACGGCGCCCGCCTCGACGGGCTCGAGGTCGCGCGCGCTGACCATGCCGCGCACCGCGACGTCGTCGTCGACGGCCACGAAGACGTCGACCTCGCCGTCGGGCGTGCGGCGCATCTCTCTCGCCCAGCCGCGGTCGCCGAGCCTGCCGATCGTCACGCCATCGAAGCGGACGCGCGCGCGCGAGCGGACTCGCCACAGCGGCATCTCGGCGTCGTTCTCGAGCAGCAGCGGCGGGCCGTCGTGCGCGGGGGCGATGTGCGCAGCGATCGGCGCGGCGGGCTCCACGGGGTCGGGCGTCTCGAGCGCGCCTTGCACCCAGCCGACGAGGAACGGCGAGCGCCCAGCGCGGATGGCGGTCCAGTCCTCGCGACGCCGCGCGACCTCCACCGTGAGCCCGCGCGTGAGCGAAGGAAGCGTCGCGACGACGCGC
>CAIWXH010000515.1 GCA_903916565.1 uncultured Oscillochloris sp.
CTATCTCAGCGCCCCTGCTTCTGCTTAATCTGCGCGAGCAAGCTCTGCACGCCCAGAAATGCGGGCCGGGGACTCCAGTCGGGGTTGAGGATGCCGAACGATGCCTGCTCGTGATCAGGGTTGTCCTTCTCGCCCCACAGCACCGCAAAGTTCATATTCCACAGGAACAGATTGCTCACATACGGGTAATTCTCGTAGACGCGGCTGATCGCCCCGGTGATGTACTCAGCCTGCTGCGTAATGCTCACATGGTTGCCGAACTCGTAGCCGGGGGTATTGTTCGGCGTCGCCCACCCGTACTCGGTGATCCACACCTTCTTGCCGCTCATCCCGTACTGCTCCATCCACCGCCGCACATCCTCAACATGGCGGAAGTAGTGGGTCGAGTCGTCATTCCAACAGCGGTTGGGCGCGGGCTGGCAGCCCTCGATGTAGCTGGGGCTGTCGGGCCAAAACGTGTCGGGCGGGTTAGCCGCGCCGCCGGGGTGAACCGCCTGAATATCGAAGTAGTCGCGCACCTCGCCACCGTTGTAGGTGTACATCGCCTTGTAGAACTCGGCGTCCGAGAGCGCGATTGATGGGTTGGTCACGCCGCTCGACGAGGAGGCTGCGGCCAGCACGAGCGCGTTCGGGTCACCGGCCTTGATGGTCGTATAGGCCAGCTTGAGCAACTCGACGTAGCGGCCCACATCCTCGGGCCGGATCGTGCCGCCCGTCTCGTGGGCCAGATTCGGCTCATTCCAGATCTCATACGCCTGGATCTTGCCCTTGTAGCGCTCGGTCATCAGCCCAACGAAGTTCGCGAGCGTCTGCGGGTCGTTGGGCAGCCCGTTGCTGGCGCTGTAGGCCGTGGGCGAGCGCACGATGTTCACCAGCAGCTTGCGCCCGCTGGCGTACACGGCCTCAACAATCCGGTCCAACTCTTCCCAGCCGTAGATCTTATTGACCGGGTCTTCGATGTCCTGCCAGACCACTTGCTGGCGCACCCAGTCAAAGCCCGCATTCTTGGTCAACTGCAGCACCCGCTCGCGGTCGGTGTAGTAGAGATGTTCGACCACGCCAAACTCAAGGTAGCCGGGGTTGACCTTCCCCTGGTTGGGTTCGGGCAGCGGCGTCGCGGTGCTGACCGGGCTGGGCGAGGCGGGTGGCACCGTCGGCTGCGCGGGGGCGACCGTCGGCTGCGCGGGGGCGACCGTCGGCTGCGTGGCGGATGAGGCGCTGGACGTGCTGCTGGTTGGCGGGGTCTGCTGACCACCGCCACACGCCACCAGCAAAGGCACCAAACAGAGCAGGCTCAGCAGCGCATGCATGCGCCGGGTAGACTGTTGCATCGTTCAACTCCCTAAGGCAAGGTTTCAGGTGCCCGGTTTCAGGTTTCAGGCCGAACGCATCAACAAACACGGCGCGTGCCCAAACTGAAAAGCCTCCACAAACCTTGTCATATAGTAATCCTACAGAGGTTGTTTCGCGCCTGCCCGGTGGCTGAAGCCACGGGCTATGGGGTGCGAAGGCCGCCTACGCGGCCTGGATAGCCTGCGAAGGCAGGCTTCGCAGATCAAGAGCCGGGGACTTTAGTCCCCCGGATTCAATAACGAGGATAGGACTGCTATAAGGTAAGAGCGCCCAGGATGGGCGCCCTTACCTTATAGCAGTCTAGGCAAACCCTAGCGTTTGGTCATCGCCTGGATTGCGCTGAAGGCCGGGCGCGGCGTCCAGTCGCCATTAATCACACCGAAGGCGGCCTGCTCGTGCTGCTCGTTGCCAGAGAAGCGCCACGGCACCGCGAAGTTCAGGTTCCAGACGAACATCGCGCCGACCCAGGGCGACCAGTCGTTGCGCCCAAGCTCGAAGGCCCGCGTAATCCACTGCGCCTGCGTCGCCTGCGAGATGCTGTTCCCATACTCGTAGCCGGGGGTATTGTTGGCCGTCGCCCAGCCGAACTCGGTCACCCAGATCTGCTTGTCGCCCATCCCGTTCGCCACCAGCGTATTGTGAATGTCCTCGACCCGACGGAAGTAGAACTCGGCGCTATTGCGCCAGTTCGGGCCAGGGCCGGGGTTGCTGGGCCACTTCGAGTCGGGCGGGTTGTACTGGCCGCCGGGGTGCACGCCAATGGCGTCAGCGTGCGTGCGGAAGGTCGGGTTGCTCGCCATTGAGCTAATGTACGAGGTGTCGCTCAGCGCGATGTCGGCCCGATTCGTCTCGGTGCTGGTGGGCGCGCCGCTCACCACAATCGCATAGCTGTCACTGGCCTTAATCGCGTCGTAGGCTGTCGCCAGCAGATCGACGTAGTAGTCGGCGCTCGCCACTCGCCCGCCGATGCCACCCGCCGTCGCGCAATCGCCGCCATTTTCGCAGGCCCGATTCTGCTCGTTCCAGATCTCGTACGCCTGCACTCGGCCACGGTAGCGCGCGGCCATCTGGCCCATAAAGTAACCGAAGTCCTTGAAGTTCTCGCGCCGTGGCATGCCTGGGCCACCCGCCCAATCGGGCGCCGAGACGACACTCAGCAGCAGGCTAATGCCCTGGCGCTGTGCGTCCGCGACGATGTTATCCAGCTCGGCCCAGAAGATCTGGCCCGAAACATCGTGCAGGTCGCGCCAACGCACCTGCTGGCGCACCCAGTTCACGCCCGCGTTCTTCGAGAGGGTCAGGACACGGGTGCGATCCTGCCATGCCGTCCCCTGCGCGTAGAGATGCGCGTTGAAGCCGTAGATGAACTGCCGGGGCAGCGCGTCCGAGCTACTGCGGAAGTTGAAGGCGCTGTCGTTCTTGTGAAACTTGTCGCGATACTCGTTGCCCAGCAGGCCCAGCATAATCTTGTACTGTGGGTTCGTCTCGTTGGGGTGCCACTCCATGCGCTGGCGCTGGAAGTACTGCACCCAGTAGGTCTGCCCGTCGGCCTGGTTCACTTCCTGGAACTGCTCGCTCAACGGGAAACCAAAGACCTCAAGGCCACCATTGCTGTGCCAGAACTGGCTGAAGGGGGCCTGCCCGCGCAGCGAGTGGCCCGTCTCAGGGAACCAACTGCCGTCGCCGGGGTTCGCCACCGGCTGGAAGGGCACCTCGTTCTCGCGGCCCTTCGCCAACTGATTGCCCATCAGGCGGCCCAGAACGTAGTAGCGATTGTCCTGCTGCCCGTAGTTCTCAGGGTGCTCCTCAAGCACCGCACGCTCGAAATACTGCACCCGATAATACTGTCCTGGGTTGGTGAAGCTCTCCTCCACCAACGGCTGCGAGATGGGGAAGCCCAGCACAAAGAGTGCGTTCGGCGTATTCTTCCAGGTTTCCAAGAAGCTATTGACTGCCGTATGGCCGGTGTCAGCGAAATAACGGGCTTGGTAGGGCGGGTACGTGTCGGCCACCCCGCTTTGCGCGGCGCTCGGCTGCGGCCAGGTTCCGACGGTAGCGAGTGTTACGATCAGAACCAGGGCAACGATAATCCGTCTGGTCATACTCTGCTCTCCTCAAGCGTTGGGGGGCGTTCGTCTACTTGGAAGTAGAGGCTTCCACCACTGAATTGTGGCGGCGGGGGCTGCTACCGCCCTAAGACAAGGTTTCAGGTGCCAGGTTTCAGGTGCCAGGCCGAGCGCGTCAGCAAGCGACGCAAGTGCCAGAACCGCGAACCTTGTCTAAACAGGGCCATGACTCATCTGGTGCTGTTCACTAAACACGTGGGTTGCCGGAGGCTTAGGGCAAACTAAAGCGCCCACGGCTACGGCTAGGGCGCTCTGGTGCCACCGGACACCGCACGGGCAAGCGGCCTCACTGGTTCTCAGTTTCATCAGAGCCTGGCCCATGGAACAGGGCCAATCAGCCTGCGCCAGCCATGACCGCGCCGCGCCTCGGACGCCGCCGATTATACGGGTGCCTGTAGCGGGCGTCAAATACGTAGCAAAAGGAAGAGGCCGCATCTTGCGGTGCGCCCTCTTCAAGAGAAGCAGGCAACCGGACGCGCACCAGCGCGCTGCTCAGCTTAACGCCCCAAACCAGCCCCGCCGCGCCATCCACTTCGCCAACTCAAGCACTGGCGAGATGCTGAAGGCGACACCGATGACGATCATCCAGTCCACCAGCGGCAGACTGAAGGTGCCGAATGGCTCGTGCAGGAAGGGCAGGTAGATGATCCCGCCCAGTAACAGCAGTTCCCACAGAATGGCGAGGTTGAGCCACTTATTGGCGAATGGGCGGCGCAGTACCGAGTGCCGGTCAGAGCGATAGTTGTAGGCTTTGAAGAACTGGATGAGTACCAGCGAGACGAAGGTCATCGTCATCGTCTCGACCAGCGGTCGGCCAGAGCTGAGCGCCCAGGCGAACAGCCCCAGGTTGACCATCGTAGACCACAGCCCACCGATGAGCATCAGGGTGACCACCGGGCGGGTGAAGATGCCGCTGCGTGGGTTGCGCGGCTGCCGTTGCAGCAGATCGGTCTCGGGCGGATCGACCGCTAGGGCCAACGAGGGCAACCCGTCGGTAGCGAGGTTGACGTACAGGATCTGAACGGCGGTCAGCGGAAGCGGCAGGCCGAGCAGCGCCGCCCCGGTCATCAGCCCGATCTCACCGATGTTCGACGAGAGCAGGTACATCAGGTACTTTTTGATATTCCCAAAGATGCCGCGCCCCTCCTCGATGGCGGCCACAATCGAGGCAAAATTATCGTCGGTGAGGGTCATCGCCGCCGCCTCTTTGCTCACGTCCGTCCCGGTGATGCCCATCGCCACGCCGATGTCGGCCTTCTTGAGCGCGGGCGCATCGTTCACCCCGTCGCCAGTCATGGCGACCACGTGGCCGCGCTGCTGAAGCGCCGTGACGACGCGCAGCTTGTGGGCCGGGGAGACCCGTGCGTAGACTTCGATCTCGTCAACGGCGTTCGCCAGCTCGACCTCGCTCATGGCATCCAGCTCGGCACCCGTCACGACGCGCCCTTGCCGCAGCAGGCCCAGTTCACGCGCCACCGCCTGCGCGGTCACCGGGTGATCTCCAGTGATCATAATCGGCCTAATCCCCGCTTGGATGCAGGTGGCGATGGCGGCGCGGGCCTCGGGGCGCGGCGGATCGAGCATCCCCACCAGGCCCAGGAAGGTCAGCCCGTGTTCCGCTTCGGCGATGCTGCTCACGTGCCTGCGGGCCACCGCGAGCACCCGGAGCGCCTCGCCGGCCATCTGCTGCGCCGCAGCCAGGATCATCGCACGCCCCGCCGTGTCGAGCGGGCGATCCCCCTCCGCCGTCAGCACCGCGCTGCACGCGGCGAGGATGATCTCTGGCGCACCTTTGGCGTAGGCCACCATACCAGCGGGCGTTGTGTGCAGCGTAATCATGCGCTTGGTCTCGGAGGTAAAGGGGATCTCGCTCACACGCGGCGCGTGCAGATCGAGATCGGCCTTCGCCAGCCCGGCCTTCGCGGCAGCCACAAGCAGCGCCCCTTCGGTGGGGTCGCCCTTAATCTGCCAGCGACCCTCGTCCTGTAGCAGCCGCGCATCGGCACACTGCGCGCCCGCCCGCAGCAACTCAACCAGCGCACCGTCCGGCGTCACCAGCGCACCATCTCGCAGGAAGGTGCCGGATGGCTCGTAGCCGGTGTTCGTGAGCGCAATCAGCTCTCCGGCGACAAAAATCTGGCGGGCGGTCATCTCATCTTTGGTGAGCGTGCCGGTCTTATCCGAGCAGATCACCGAGGTGCTGCCCAGGGTTTCCACCGCTGGCAGACGCCGGATGAGCGCGTGCCGCCGGGCCATGCGCTGCACCCCGATAGCAAGCGAGATTGTGACCACCGCAGGCAGCGCCTCGGGCACCACGGCCACCGCCAGGGCGATCCCGAAGATCAGCATCTCTAAAAAAGGCTGCCCGCGCAGCAGGCCAAGCGCCACCACGATAACGACGACGACCAGGGCCGCAATCGCCAGCACCTTGCCCACCCGGTCGAGATTCTCCTGCAAGGGGGTGCGCCCGGTCTCGACGGCCTGCAGCATGTCGGTGATACGGCCAAACTCGGTCTGCATCCCCGTCGCCACCACCAGCGCCGTGCCACGCCCATAGGTGACAATGGTGCCAGCGTAGATCATGTTGGTGCGGTCGCCGATGGTGCGCTGCCCTTCCGCAAGCGGGGCGGTCTGCTTGGCAACCGGGAGCGACTCGCCGGTGAGGGCGGCCTCCTCGATCTGCAAATTAATCGCCGCGACAAGCCGGGAGTCGGCGGGAACGCGCTGCCCAGCCCGGAGGACAATCACATCACCCGGCACCAAGTCGCGGGCCGGGATCTCGACCTCATCGCCATCGCGCAGCACGATGGCGGTCGGCGCAGCCAGATCGCGCAGCGCCTCAATCGCCCGTTCGGCACGATACTCCTGAATAAAGCCGAGCAGCACCGCGAACAGCACGATGACCGCGATCACAAGCGCCTCAACCCCCTGGCCGAGGAATGCCGAGAGTACTGTCGCAGCAAGCAGAATAAGGACGAGCACATTGCGAAACTGCTCAAGCAGCATCGCCCACGCCGAGACGCGGGCGGCAGCCTGAAGCTCGTTCGGGCCATACTCCGCTCGTCGTCGCGTGCTTTCATCCGCGCTAAGACCAGCAGAGGTCGAACGTAGGTGGTGAAACGCGGTCGCGGTTGGCAGCGTGTGCCAGGGTGCTGAGGATTCCATAACGCCTACCTCCACATTGAAGTAGGCCGTGGGGGAGATAAAAAGAGACGAGTACCCCCACGGCAGCGTATGTCGTGGTGGTCTCGCCAATAGTGTTGGTACACATGCGGCCAGCCGGGAGCATGGCTCCGTGATGACGACTGGTCGACCCGAGGGCGGGTGGCTACTCCCCTACCGCCTTCATTGTAGCAATTGGGCAGAGCGACAGAAAGCCCATCAGATCACCGTGAGTAGCGATAGCACAACATGTGAAAAGGCCAGACCAACAGTGTTGATCTGGCCTTTTCGGTTTGGAGCGGGAGACCGGACTCGAACCGGCGGCAGCCTGCTTGGGAAGCAGGTACTCTACCAACTGAGTTACTCCCGCGCTACGGGTGGCAGTATAGCACCCGTGTCTCTGGCTGTCAATCTATGGCACGAGGCGATACCCCACGCCCCACTCGGTGAGCAGCAGCTTCGGGCTGCGCGGGTCTAGCTCGATCTTGCGGCGCAGGTGCCAGATATAGACCTTCAGGTAGTCGTTGTCCTTGGTATACTCCTGGCCCCAGACCGCCCGCAGCAGCGTTTCGTGCTCGACCACCTTGCCAGCGTTCTCGGCCAGAATGCGGAGCAACTGGTACTCAGTGGGCGTCAGATCGACCGGCTCGTTACGGACGCGCACCTCGCGCTTCTGCTGATCAATGATGATCTGAGCATCGCCCGCACTGAGCGGGCGGTAGGCGGGCGGTAGGCGCCGCAGCAGCGCCCTGATGCGCGCCGCCAGTTCGTCCATATTGAACGGCTTGATCAGATAGTCGTCGGCACCCTGATCCAGGCCCGTGATCACATCATCGCTCTGCACTTTGGCGGTGAGCATCAAAATCGGGATCTGCGAGAACTCACGCACCTTCCCACTCGCCTCAAGGCCATCCATCTCCGGCATCATCACATCAAGGATGATCATATCGGGGCACTGTTCGCGTACGGCGGTGACACATTGCACACCGTTGGCCGCCTGGATAACGGCGTAGCCCTCGTGTTCCAAGTTGATCCGGATCAGCTCACGCAGGCCATTGTCGTCATCAACCACAAGGATGGTACGCTGGTCCATCAAGGATCCTTGCCACTACGGCGTCCGTTGGGCCGACGCCTCCCCCTTCAGTTCTGTAAAGCGCGCCTGCACATCATTGAGGGTCAGTTCGCCAATATGCACGTAGCGAATGCGCCCCTCGCCATCAATGAAAAAGCTTGTGGGCAGCGGGAAGACCCGGTAGGCGTTCGTGACTTCGCCCTGGACATCAAGCGCCACAGGATAGGTCACCCCGTACTGCTCCAGGTACGCCTTGATCGCTGCCTGATCGCGCCCCTGAGCTTGCTCGTCGTCGGTCAGGTTGACCCCAATCACCGCCAGACCAGCGTCAGTGAGCTTGCTATAGGCAGCTTGGAGGGCGGGCAACTCGCGCTTACACGGCTCGCACCAGGTGCCCCAGAAGTTG
Source organism: uncultured Oscillochloris sp. (assembly GCA_903916565.1). Classification (GTDB taxonomy): domain Bacteria; phylum Chloroflexota; class Chloroflexia; order Chloroflexales; family Chloroflexaceae; genus CAIWXH01. Next base: position 8,120 of record CAIWXH010000515.1, read on the forward strand.
AGCAGCACCACCTTGCCTTTGTAGTCGGCTAGGTTGATCGTGCCACCGGCAAGGGCGGGCACCGCAAAGGTCGGGGCGGGACGATTGACTGCGCCCATCTCTTGGCTTTGGGGCTGGGCACCGCGCCCGGTGATGACCCAAATCGTCGCGATGAGTGCGATGGCGGCTATGACCCCGCCAATCGCATAGGTACGCTCACGCGGGGTCAGACTGCTCCGCTCGGCGACCACGCC
>CAIWXH010000516.1 GCA_903916565.1 uncultured Oscillochloris sp.
TGGCCCTCAATGGCGTCAAGGAGCGCGGCGGCCTTATCGTCGGCGTCGAGCAGGCGGAGGAACGTTGTTGCAGCGTGTTCACCGCGACCCAGACAGTACGCCGCCGTCTCGACCATCGCCGCATCGAGGACGCCCGCGCCCAGATCGGCAAACACCGTGGGCGGAGCCTCGCGCAGCAGCAACTCCTCGCGCCACTTCTGGAAACTGGTGAGGAAGAAGCCGGTGCGCGACGTAATTGCGCCAAGCATGCCCTGCGGGTGCAGCACCGCCACGCCGCGCTCAACAAAAGCGGCGTAGAGATCATTCTTCGTGCGCGGGTACGCCTGCTCAAAGGTCGGCTTCCAGCCCGCGCTGGCCGCGCCAAACGGCGGATTCATCAGCACGACATCGTAGCGCTTGCGGCAGAGATCGATGAAGGCGAAGCCCTGCTTCGCATCATTGGCGAAGAGCCGCCGCCGATACGCCGCGCCGCCCTCGGCGAAGCTGGCGTAGCCCTCAAGCGCCGCGTAGATGCGCTGCTCGGCCTGCGGCCAGAACTCCTCGGGCTTGGGCAGCTCCAGCAGGTCAAAGAGCGTCGTGTCGCGCTCGGGGGCGAGGCCGGGTAGATAGTTGGCCTCCTTGCGCTGCTGTAGCACCGCCTGCTCATAGCGCAACCGCGCCGCCTCGATCACCCCGGCGATCTCCACCTCGATCTTGAGGAGCGAACCGGCCTCGCCCGCCAGGGTCATCGCCGTGAAGATAGGCGACAACATCGCGCCAATCGCCCGATCTTCAGGCGAAGCCGCAAGCTGGCGGGCGACAAACTCCTTCAGCATACCCGCATCACCGGGCATCGGCTCGGCGCAGACAATATTCGAGCGCGTAATCGTCGGTCGATCCTGGGCCTTGACGCCCTGGTCGCGCCAACTGCGCTGCGCCCGCAGCCACAGCGCCAGGGCGGCGATCTGCGCGGCACGCGGGTCAATGTCCACCCCGTGGATGTTATGCTCAACAATCAGCCGGGGCACCTCGCGCAGGAATGCCTCTTTTGAGGCGTAGACCTCGTGCAGCGGGGCGTCCATTGGCACGCGCTCGAGGGCCGCCGGGCCGTGCGCGGCCTCGATCTCCCACGCCTCATCGTAGATCCGCTCAAAAAGGTCAAAGGCGTAGAGGCCAAAGTGCATCGAGCCGCAGGCCGGGTCGAGCATCAGGATGTCGCGTGGGTCTTTCAGCCGGCGGTGGGGGATGTGGACGGGCTGACGCAGCAGTTCCTCTTGGGAAAGCCCGTCAACCGACTCAGCCTGGGGCGGCGCCTCGCCCGGTGCCAGAAACACCTCCGTGGGACGCCGCACAAGGTAGCGGCAACGCTCCACCAGCGCGGTCGCGCCCTGGGTCATCTCGTACCAGGTGCGCCCAAGCGTATTGTCGGTCAGGAATTCCACCACATAGCGCGGGGTGAAGAACTGGTTGCGTACCGCCAGCTCGCGGCTGTTACGCGGTGCCGCCGACTCGGCGCGCATCGCCTTACGCTCCTCCTGGCTGTTGAAATACTGATAGACCCAGCCGACCGTCTCATCCTCGGCCCAGAGCGCCGCAAGCTCGGGGTGGTTGAGCATGTCGAGCAAACGCAGCAAGGCCGCCTCACCGGGGAAGAGCCGCCCTTCGGGGACGAAGCGGTCAAAGAGCACCGGCAAATCCACCGCCAGCTCGTCGAAGAGACTGAACAGGTAGGTGCGATAGGCGTCGCCGGTTTCACCCAAGGCGGCACCCGCCAAGCGCGTGTACAGTTGGAAGCCCTTCGACTGTGCGCCCCGCCCCACCGACTCAATGAGCAACCCACGGGCCTCAGCCATCCGCAGCGCACAGAGCCGATTGAGCACCGTGAACGCCTGCTCACGCACAATGCGGTCGAGCGTCTCGCGGCGGTCGCGGGCGGCGCAGCGCAGAAAACCGGGCTGGTAATGCTCCGCCGTGTCGCGCAGTACCTGCGCCGTGGCCCGGTGGCTATCGTCGAGGTGCGCCAGCGCCGTATCGAGGTCGGCCACCTCCCCGTTGGCGGGGTCAATGCCGTACTCGCGCTGAAGCTGACGGGTACA
>CAIWXH010000517.1 GCA_903916565.1 uncultured Oscillochloris sp.
CGCCTTTCAGGTGAAGTTCTAAGCGCAGACAAGGGGACAAAGGGACAAGGGGACAAGGGGACAAGGGGACAAGGGGACAAGGGGACAAGGGGACAAGGGGACAAGGGGACAAGGGGACAAGGGGACAAGGCCGCTAGGCGCTCCTCGTCCCCTCGTCCCCTTGTCGCCCTATCTCCTTGTCGCCCTATCTCCTCGTCCTACATCACTGCGCCCAGAGCGGCCAGCGGTTCTGGCCCGCGTTGTGGGTGATCTGGCTTGGGCCAGGCCCACGGAGGCTAAGCCCAACGGTGTAGATTTGATAGCTGCCAGTCGCGTCGCTGGCGTAGGCGAGCATGGTTCCATCGGCTGACCATGTGGGTGCCTCTTCGTTCGCAGGCGAGAGGAAGAACGGGCCGATGGGGTCGCCGGTTTCGTTGATGAGGGCGAGATCCGCGTTGCCGGCGCTATAGCTCGTGTAGGCGATGTGACGACCATCAGGGCTGACCCGTGGGAAGCGGTCGTCGGTCGTGTTGTTGGTGAGGTTGGTCACGTTCACTAGGCGGGCGTTCACGCCGTACTGGCTGTCGTAATCGTAGGCCACGTCGGCGCGGTAGATGTCGTAGTCGCCGTCACAGGTGCTGGCCCAGTAGATGCGGCGGCCATTCGGCGACCAGGTGGGCGACTCGTTCACGCAGCCGCTGACAGTGAGCTGGGTTGGGTTGCCGAAGGAACTCGTGGCGATGAATAGCTCGGGCTTGCCCGTACGATCCGAGACGAAGACGATCTTGGTGCCGTCGGGCGAGTAGCTGGCGTTGTACTCGTTGGCGGTGTTGTTCACTAGGTAGCCGGGGTTCGGGCCATTCGGCGGCGCCTGCGTGCCGTCGGTGTAGCTGAGACGGCGGATCTCGGCGTTCCAAACATTGTCGCCGTAAAGGGCCACCGGCCCGTACTCGTAGATCTGGCGGAACTGCGCGTTGCTGCGCCGCGAGTCAGTGAGCAGCGCGAGTTGCCCTGGGTCCCAACTGCGCCGCCACGAGAAGGCAACGGTTTCCTGATCGTGAAAGCTGATCCGGTCGGCGCTGAGGGCACCAATACCGTAGCGATAGAGTTCCCAGTGCTTGCCGCCAGTGTCCACGTTCGAGGCGTAGAGCAACGGCAGTTGCGGCTCGGGCGAGTTCCACGGCGTGCCAAGGTGGGCGTAGCGCCACTGGAAGTAGTGCTGGCCGACGTTGCCCATCTCGACCTTGTAGCCAGCGGGATTGCTGGGCACGTAGGTCAGCACGCGCCGCTCGAAGAGCTGCATCAGCACATCAACCTCGTTGCCACCGACACGGGCGCGGGTCCAGTAGGCGTCGGTGATCGGCAGGCCCATCGCAAAGAGCCAGTCCACCACCGGGGCGTTGATGATGCGCCCGTCAAGCACGCGGCCTTTCTGGCCCAAGAACGTCCAGAAGACGCTAGGAATGTTGTGGCCGGTGACACTGTTGAACTGAACGATCTCGGTCTCGGGCAGCGCCAGGTCGGGGCGGGCGCTGAGATTGCCGCCCCGGTCAATGGTCGCCGCAACGCGCTGGCCGAGCCGCTGCGGGTCGCGGTAGCCGTTGTCGAGGGTGGCGACCCCAGCGAATGAGCTGTAGCTCGGCGCGTCGGGGTTGGCGCTACGCGGGTCACCCGCCACCGGCACCTCGGCGGCTGGGCGCTGGTCGGTGTCGTAGGGGTCGTTGCCAAGCTGCACGCGCCCGCTCACCAGCTCCTTCACCAGCAGACCATTGGTGACGCCACGGCTCGCACCGGAGCGATCCGCCGGGTTGTTGAGTTCCATGCGCGCCTTGTCGAAGTACTGCACCGTACGCAGGCCGTTCTCGCCCTGGCGATAAAACTCGGCGTAGTCGAACCAGGCGTTTGGCCCCCAATACCACGTGCGGCCACCACGCACCGACTCGCTGTCGGTGCGACTCCAGACCGTGGCGAAACGCTCGTCAGCGAAGTTCGTGCGGTTGCCATCGAACGGCGCGGCGCCTGCGGGCAACGCACCGAGGGCGGTCACGCCAGCCAAAAGCACTGAGGCAATGGCGGCGCCTTTACGCGCAAAAAACGTGCGAAACATAGACCCCTCCTGTAGCTTCCGGGAAGCTGGCAACCTCTGGGAAGCGGTTAAGACAAGGTTCGTGGCTGCGTTACCGTTTGGGCACGCGCAGGGCGTTTTGATGTATTTGGCCTGAAACCTGAAACCCGGTACCTGGAACCTTGTCGAAGCTGTTAATGAAAAGTCTAGCACTGCCAACCCCGCAAGCGAATGAACTGGCGTTCCCCGCTGGCTTGCGAAGGTCTGAGCGGCGCGTGAGATCTGGCTCAGGTTGACGCCTGACCGGGCGGCGGTATCATGGAATGAGAAGAAGACCCGCGTGGAGAACCTGCGATGACCGTACAGCAACAGCAATTGCAGCGCTTGCGCCAGCTTCTTGCCAACCCGGACGCCGACCCCGCTGAGATCGGCGCGACCTACGTGGCGCTTATCAGCGATGGGCTGCTCCAGTTTGCCCGTCAGGCGTATCGGCGTGATGGCACGGGCCTCATCGAGATGGACTTGCGCGGGATCGACCTGCGTACGGCGAAGGGCGCGGCACCGATCACCTACTACCCCGCCGACTCTGAGTCGGACGAGTGGCCCGTGAACCTCGATCAGGTGCTGAACCGCTACGACCCGGCCCGCGAGGCGGTGGTGCTGCTGTTTCAGGATGGGGTTGGCCCGCAGATCTACGTGTTAGAGTAGCGGGTGGCCGGGTAGACAAGTTTCAAGCCAGTTTGACTGTCTGGGTGACACCTCCACACCTCCACAGCTCTACAGACGGTCATGCGGAGGTGTGAAGCTGTGGAGGTGTGGAGAAACGGTCAAGCTGAACTGCCCGCTTCCGAGCCTTATCTAAGCGCCGAGGCTGTCGCCAACGTATAGCAAGAAAGAGTCTCTTATGCACCCCGATGAGTTTCGTCGCATCGGCCACGAGCTGATTGATTGGCTGGCCGACTATCGGGCAGGCATCGCCGAGCGCCCCGTCTGGTCGCGGGTCGAGCCGGGTGTCGTGCGCGGGCAGTTGCCCGCCGAGGCGCCCGAGCAGCCCGAGAGCTTCGCGGCGCTGCGCGAAGATCTAGAGCGGGTGATTATGCCGGGGCTTTCGCACTGGCAGCACCCGCGCTTCTTCGGCTTCTTCCCGTCCAACGCGGCGCTCGCCTCGGTGCTTGGCGACCTCGTCAGCTCGGGCCTGGGGCAGTTGGGGCTGAACTGGCAGGCCAGCCCGGCGCTCACCGAGCTTGAGGAGCAGATGACCGTGTGGATGCGCCAGCTTGTCGGTCTCTCTGAGGTGTGGCGCGGCGCCATCCAAGACACGGCCAGCACCGCGACGCTGGTGGCGCTGATCTGCGCCCGTGAGCGCCTCACCAGCCACGGGGCCACCCGTGGCGGTCTCCAGGCCGAAGAGTTGCCGCTGACGGTCTACTGTTCGGGCCAGAGCCACAGCTCGGTCGAGAAGGCCGCGTTGCTGGCGGGCTTCGGGCGGGCCAACTTGCGCCCGATTGGCACCGATGCCGACCACGCGCTACGCCCCGACCTGCTGGCGGCGGCGATTGCCGCCGATTTGGAGGCGGGTCGCCGCCCTTGTGTTGTCGTGGCGACGACCGGCAGCACCGCGACGACCGGCCTCGACCCCATCGAGCCGATTGCGGAACTCTGTCGCCAGCACGGCATGTGGCTGCACGTTGACGCGGCGATGGCTGGCTCGGCGATGATCTTGCCCGAGTGTCGCTGGATGTGGCAGGGCATCGAAGCCGCCGACAGTCTGGTGCTGAACCCGCACAAGTGGCTCGGCGTGGTCTTCGACTGCTCGCTCTTCTACGTGCGCGACGCCGACCATCTGGTGCAGGTGCTGTCCACCAACCCCAGCTACCTCCAGACCAGCGCCGACGGCACCGTGACCAACTATCGTGACTGGGGCATTCCGCTGGGCCGCCGCTTCCGGGCGCTCAAGCTCTGGTTTTTGCTGCGCCTGGAAGGTGCCGAGGCGCTGCGCGCCCGCCTGCGCCGCGACCTGGAAAACGCGCAGTGGCTCGCCGCGCAGGTGGACGCCGCGCCGGGCTGGGTGCGCCTGAACCCGGTGCATCTTCAGACGGTGTGCCTGCGCCACGAGCCAACCGGCCTGAGCGCGGACGAGATTGACCGCCACACGCTGGACTGGGTCGCACGGATCAACGCCTCGGGGGCGGCCTTCCTGACCCCGGCGGTGCTTGATGGACACTGGATGGGCCGGGTCAGCATCGGGGCCGAGACGACGACCCGCGAGGATGTGGAGCATCTGTGGGCGGCGATGCGGGCTGAGGCTGAGGGCTAAACGCTTGCAACGTCGCCGCCGGGGGGGCTAAAGCCCCCGGCTAGAATCTTGCGAAGCCTGCCTTCGCAGGCTGGTTGAGGCCGCGTAGGCGGCCTTCGTACCGCGTAGCCCGTGGCTTCAGCCACCGGGCGGGGGCGTAGCACGACGTTGCCACCGCCATGTGTGCCTTGGCTAAACGCTTGCGGTACAGGGCGGCGACGGCTATACTGAGCCAGCATCCCGCACGGCGTGAGGCGCTATGGCCGACCTGTTCACTCCCCTCACCATTGGCGGGCGAGGGCTACCAAATCGAATCGCGATGGCCCCCGGCCCTTGCGGTGCCACCAACCCCGATGGCTTCGTGAGCGACGAGGCTTTGGCTTACTACACGCGCAGGGCGAGCGGTGGGGTTGGCCTAATCATCACCGAGGCGCTGCGCGTCACCCCGCCGGAAGAGGCGCTTTGCACCGTCCACCTTGGCATCTACGCCGACGCCTTCGTGCCCAGGCTGCGACGGCTGGTGACCGCCATTCGGGTCTACGGTGCCCGCGTCATCTTCACGCTCGACGATCCGCCCCCACCCGCGCTCGCGCCCATCGCCACGCTGCAAGTGTGCATCGAAGCCTTCGCGTTCGCAGCGTGGCGTGCCCACTGCGCGGGTGCCGATGGAGTCATGCTCACCTCCGCCGATGGCGGGCTGCTCTACAGTCTGCTTTCACCGCTGCACAATCAGCGGGATGACGCCTATGGCGAGAGCAGTCAGGGCCGCCAGCGCATGGCGATTGAGATCATCGAGGCGATCCGCCGCTGGCTGGGCACCCGCCTGATCATCGGCTTTCGCCTGCTCGCCGACGAGTTCACGCCGGGCGGGCTGACGCTGCAAGACGCCCGTATGCTGGCGAAACGCCTCACGGCGGCGGGTGTGCACCTCCTCGATGTGACGACCCCAGACACCTCAACCAACGTGGCGAGCTTCCCTGGCTGGTCGTTGCCGCTCGCCAACAGCATCAAGCGGGTGGTCGATGTGCCAGTCATCGGCTCAGGCGATCTGGGCGACCCGCTTTTGGTTGACAGCGCCATCCGCGACCGCAGCGTCGATCTGATCATGCTCGATCAGACGCTGCGCCTTGACCCCGACTGGCCGATCAAGGCGCGGGTGACGCTGGACGATGCGGATGATGGGTAGGGGAGGGGAGGGTTTCAGGGAGGGCTTTGCCCTCCCTGAGACCCTGCCTGCGGCAGCTTGGCGACCAACGCGGTGAACATCCGGCGCACCAGCGCCCGACGCAGCGCGTTGGTCGCCTCGGCGCTGGGCAGCGCACGGCCCGACGCGGCCACGGGGCCACCGTACTGCTCGCGCACATAGACGCCCACGATCTGCTCAATCGCAGGCTGGTGCTCCGGCAGAGCTGCACCAAGCGCCGCCGCAAACTCGCGGGGGGTGCGGTGGGCCTGCTGCCGCAGCCCGCCCCAGCCCGCCAGCAGCACGAGGCCCGCGTACGCCACCCCCGCCTGACTAAGCCCCCGCAGCTCGTAGCGCCAGCGCCCATAGAGCGCCGCCGCCGCCAGCGCCACCAGCCCAAGCACGCCAGCGAGCAGCGCCAGCGGACGCCCGTCGCCTGTGTTCGGCTGCTTGACATTCGGCAGCACCGGCGGCACCGGCGGCACGATCACGGTTTCATCGAGCGTAGCGGGCACTGGGTAGGGCGGCGCTGGCGCAGGCGGAGGCTCGGTCGCGCTCGGCTCGGTGCCTGCATTCGCCGTCAGCGGGCGCAGCGGGAGGCTCGTGTAATCCGCCGCCGTCGGCTCGAAGCGCTGCCAGCCAAAGCCGGGGAAATAGACCTCGGGCCAACTGTGGGCCACATTCTCGCGCACGACATAGACGCCCCGCTCGGCGTCAAACGCGCCCCCGGCGTAGCCGCGCACCCAGCGGGCCGGCACGCCCTGGGCGCGCAGCAGCACCACCATTGACGAGGCGAAGTAGTCGCAATAACCTTCGCGCTGATCGAAGAGAAACCAGTCCACGGTGTCAGCCCCGGCGGGCTGGGCCGGGACATTCGTGGTGTAGCGCAGGGTGCGGAGGTAGGTCTGGACGGCGACCGCCACATCGTAAGGCGTGCGGGCGTTGGCGTCAGCCACAACCTTGGCCGCCAGTTCGCGGGTGCGTGGGGTGAGCGTGTCGGACAGTTGAAGATAGCGCTCGCGCACCCACTGAGGGTAGGTGGCCCCTGCGGCGCGCAGGCTCGCAATGTCGGCGAACGACATCATGGCGGTGACGGTGTAGGTCTGCCCGGCGCGCAGGCGCTCGCGGGCGACGACCAGGGCCAGATCATCGAAGTTGGGCTGCGGCGTACCTGAGCCGCTGTCGTAGTTATGCTCAACCAGCGTGGGGATGCTGACGCTGCGGAGCGTGCCGCCGACCATCACCAGATCGTCGAGCCGGTCAGCGGCCATGGTGAAGGTCTGCACGACCTCGCGCCGCGCCTGCACGTCGCCAGACGAAAGCGGCTCATCAGCGTTAAGCGCGGTGCGCGCCTGCTCGGGGGTGCCCACGCCCAAGACGGCGCGGGCCTGCTCACCAACCGTGTTCTGCCAACCGTGGCCGGTGTACTTATCGAAGGCCACGGCCCGCCAATAGTCGTACTCCGTCGAGCGCACCTCCATCACCGCATCAGTGGTCAGCTCGCGGGCACCGCCAATGACCGCCCCGCGTGAAGTGAACGCGCCGCTCCCTGCCCCCGGCGGTGCACTAATCGTGCTGAACAGATCCTCCCAGCGCTCGCGGGCCGTTCTGAAGGGGCCGCTGAGCAGCGCCCATGTGCGCGTCGCCCGATCCACCGAGATCTCGCCGGGCAGACTGGCGGTGAGGGCGATCAACAAGCCACAGACTAGCGCCGCCGACCAGAGGAAGCGGAGCGCCAGCATGTCTGGGTACTCGATGTGCTGGGCATCCCAAGCAGCCTGTTGCTCGCGCACATACTGGTAGACCAGCAGCAGCAGGGCGGCGCAGAGAAAGACGAAGAAGGCGAGCGTCGGCTTGGGCAGCACGTAGGTGTAGTTGACCAGCGCCACCAGCGCGTTGAGGATGATCGGGCGCCACGTCCAGCCGCAGCGCAAGCTCATCCAGGCGGTGCCGTAGGCCAGCGCCCAGACAAGCAGGCAGAGGGCCAGCACGAAGAGCAGAATGTCCTCGCCGCGCCCGCCTGAGCGGAGGACGCGCCCCCACATAATCACGCGGACGAGCAGGTCGGCACCATGGTCGCGCCACGTGAGCAGGCGGGCGTCCATCTGGTCGCCGAGCAACTGCACCGCCCAGGTGCATGCCAGCGCCGCGCTGAGCAGATGCGCGAGCCAGCCCGGCAACCGGGGCAGGCGGGCGAAGATAATGCCCACCAGCAGGCCAATCAGCGCCAGCGGGCGCAGCACCTCCAGGCCCGCAGCCCATTGCGAGACCGCGAGCGACCAGACGACGGCCCCGGTCATCAGCAGGATGAGCAAGGCGCCGGGCAGGGTTGCGGCAAGCTCGCCAGTCAGCGTGCGCGGGGGCTGCGTGCGATCCGTGATGGTTGCTGCCATAAGACTAGGTTTCAGGGGCTAGGCCGAGCGCCGCTCTTTTTGTACCACGAAGCCCACGAAGCGCACGAAGGCCGGAAAGGTGCGGCCCTATGCCGAATCTTCGTGCCCTTCGTGCAGCGCCGGTCTTTTTGTACCACGAAGCCCACGAAGCGCACGAAGGCCAGAAGCGCTGGCACATGCAGAATCTTCGTGCCCTTCGTGCCCTTCGTGGGAAACGTGTGCGATCCTGTGGACACCAGCCAGCAAGCCGCGCCCGCCGTGCTACCCGCGCAGACGGGGCAGCACGCGCTCGGCGTTGGCCCAGACCGCCGCCGCCACTTCTGCCAGGGGCGCATCGCGCAGGGCGGCAAGCTGCGCGGCGACGAGGCGCACGCGGGCTGGCTCGTTGCGCTGGCCCCGGTGGGGGTGCGGGGTCAGAAAGGGGCTGTCTGTCTCGGTGAGCAGCATGTCCAGGGGCGCACGGCGGGCAACCTCGTGCAGTTCGGTGGCCTTGGGGAAGGTGAGCGGCCCAGAGAGCGAGAGCAGGAAACCGACCGCAAGGCAGCCTTGGGCGAAGGCCCAGTCGCCCGAAAAGGAGTGCATGATCCCTGGCAGACCACGGGCCGCGTCGCCCAGAATCCGCAGCGTGTCGGCCTGCGCCTCGCGGCTGTGGATGACCACGGGCAAACCCAGCGCACGAGCCAAGTCTAGCTGCGTGCGAAAGACCTGCGCCTGCTCAGCGGGCGGCGCCTTCATCCAATGGTAGTCGAGGCCGATCTCGCCAATGGCGACCACCTTCGGGTGGGCAGCCATAGCTCGTACCTCGTCAAGCCAATTGGCGGGCAAGTCGGCCAAGTGATTGGCCTGCACGCCGACGACGGCAAAGATCTGGGGGTGCGCCTCGGCCAGCGCAATGGCGGCGCGAGAGGTGGGCAGATCGTAACCGACCTCGATCATGCGGGCCACGCCGACCGCGCCCGCACGGGCGATGGTGGCCGCACGATCCTCGGCGAACTGGCCCAAGGCCAGATGGGCGTGGGTGTCAATCAAACGGATAGTGTCGCTCATGGCGCCGCCATTGTAGCATAGTCGTCTTGGCGAGCGTCCGGCGCTGTAGGGCTGATGCAACGTCGCCTTTTGCCCCTCACCCCCGGCCCCTCTCCCTCACGGGGAGAGGGGAGATTCCGCAGGAGGATGCGTTCGGCTCCCCCTCTCCCTGAACGGGAGAGGGGGCTGGGGGGTGAGGGCTGGCGCGGTAATCTGACTTTGCATCAGCTCTGCCTTACCGCCGTACCAGCGGCAGCATAACCGTGTTGAGCGGGTTGGTGTTGAGGTGCAGCAACGTCAGGGGGTCGCCGAGCAGCGTGTAGGTGAACAGGCTGTCGCTGGCAACACCGCCCGCCGCGAGTGCCCGGTAGCCCGCCATCGTCAGCGCGCCCAGAGGCGCCGTGCCGCCCGGTGCCGCCCGCAGCGCCTCGATGAAGCCACGCTCAAGCAGGTCGTGGCCGTGGGACACCCCGAAGCCCGCTGGCCCCCACACCGCCACCGCCCCGCCGTCGGCCAGCACCAGCCGCTCATCAACGGTTGTCCCGCTGATCGCCGGAGTCTGGAAGGCGCTGCTTAGGCAGGTCATCGCCAGCACGACGGGCAGGCGCGTGGCGTTGCTCATGCTGTCAGGATCGTACAGGCCCAGCAGCGCCGAGCGATCGGCGCTGGGGTCGGTGAGCGCCCACTGCCACTGGTGGCTGTGCCCGTGGTACAGCACCAGCGCGGCCCCCGCATTGAAGGCCGCCCGAGTCTGCTCACTTGCCACCGCCGCCGAAGCTGGCCCGCGTGCGCTGGTCGGGTCATAGTAGACCCGCCGCAGCCGCAGGCCGGGCGGCAGCAGCGCGGCGGCGGCCTCAGATGCGACAAAGAAATCGCCCGCCGTGTCGGGGTTATCGGCCACAAGTGCGACCGTGCCGCGCCACACACTCGTCGCTGGCTCCGCATCGTAGGCGATCAGCTTGCTCACCAGCCGCGTCAGCTCCGCCGCACTTTTCACTGGCAGACGACCGATGGCGAGGTCGGGCAGCGGCGCGGCGCGTGGGTCGTCGGTGGCGAGACGACCGTAGCAGGTATCGCAGGCTGCCTCGCCGAGCCACGGATCAACCAGCGCCAGGTAGGGCGGGATGTGGTTCACATTGTTCGGGCCACGGGCCGTCCAGTCGTGAGGGTCAGCCGTGCCGTCGCCAACAAGGATCGCGGTGGTGAGGTGCTGAGGCCAGGTGACGGCGGCGTAGCGCAGGAATGAGCGAATGGCCTCGGGGGCGACGGCGCCGTCGCTCCAGGCCGCATAAAGCTCCTCGACATTCACCACTGCAACGGCGTAGCCCTGATGCTGGCGCTGCGTCACCAGCGGCGCCAGCGCCTCGCGCAACGCCGCTGGCACGATGTAGACGACGGTCGCCGCACGCGGGGCGGC
>CAIWXH010000518.1 GCA_903916565.1 uncultured Oscillochloris sp.
ACGGGTCTACCTTCTATACTGTGAGCAGCGTTGTTGTCACCCTGACGACAAGCAGAGGTTACACCAATGGCTTCAGGCCAAACGCCCAACGACCCAAAGCAGCCGCTCCCGGTCTTCGAGCCGGTCGAGCAACTGCCCGTGACCATGCTGGAAAGCGTGGTACTGGCTGTGCGCCGCGCTGACGGGACGATTTTCCTGGCCGTCCGCGACCTCTGCGCCGCAACACAGTTGGGCCTCTCATCGCAGCTGCGCCGCTTGCGCGCCAACCCGCTGCTGGCAGAGGGCCTCGCTCAGTGTCTGGTCGAGACCTCCGGCGGCCCGCAGATGCAAATCTTCTTGGAGCTGGAGCTGACGCCCACTTGGCTGCTTATGGTGAACACACGCACCAGCGCGCCGACGATGCGGGAGACGCTCAGGCACTTCCAGCGCTATATCATCCGTGAGGTCTACGCGGCGTTTGGTCGGCTGACGGGTCTGCCTGAAACGAGTCGCCAAATCGAGGATCTGGATGAGCTGCGGAATGTCGATGTGGCGCTGACAGCGCTCGCGGAACGCCAGGAAGCCCTTGAGGCGAGTCAGGATCGGGCGCGTGGCGCATGGAGCGATCTGTCAGGGCAGATCCGCTCGATTGTCGCCAGAGTGACCTCGCTTGAGCAGCGAATCGGGGGCACGATCTCCCGCGAACAGCGCGGCGTACTCTACCAGCAGGTGCAGCGCTGGGGCGGCGCAACCGCCGCCGCCCATCCGCAAATTACGGTGGGGGCGGCGATGGCGAGCTGCTGGGCAGCGTTGAAGCGCCGCTACAATCTGGCTCGCTACGAGGATCTGCCAGCCGCGCAATATGACGAGTGCCTCGCCTTTATTCGCGCTGCCTATCACTCGGTGGCTGGCTCAGACCTGGATCTGCCAGAGCAGCAGTCGCTTGATTTGGAGTAGCGTATGGTGGCAGTCGCGCCTATTGAGACGACGGTCGGGCGGCGAATCGCCGAGGCGCGGCAGGCCGCAGGGCTCACCGTGCGTGACCTCGCGACCCAGCTTGGCTGGCCGCATACCACGCTGGCAAACTATGAGATCGGGCGTCGCCCGCTGACCCTGGCGCGGCTGGCAGTCATCGCCCGAGCGCTCCATCGTGTACCGGCTTCGTTCCTCGTCGAGTCCTATGAGGCGGCCACGATTGTCGAGGCTATCGCCGATGATGTCGAGCGCTGCGTGCAGGTGCGCTTGGTACTCGACGCGCTTGCGGAGCCGCTGCCGGAGCCGCCAGGGTGATCACCACGACTCAACACCGTCTCCTGCGCTCCAGAAACAGGAATCCATGCACCACAAAAACCGTAATACAGTTTTACGGTAAAACCGTATTACGGTGTCCAGCAATGACCGAGGAACCTCGATATCTTGACCGCTTCAGTACATTCCATACGTGTTACACGTACGGAACGCGGGGAGCGCAAGGTCTGCTGGCCTGGCTCAAGGGCTGGCACGATGAGCTAACGACTACACCGCCAAGCTGACCACCAAGGACGCACGCATGCCCATCCCTCCATCGTCTACCCCACAGGCCCAGGCGCAGACCAGTATCCGACGGAGTGCCCCGGCGCTTGCTGGGGGCGTGGCTGGCGCCTCGCTCGTCGCGCTGCTGGCGGTGAGCAGTGTGGTCGCCCCGGTGCTGGCAGGCGGTGCCTCCCTGACAACGCTGTTGGCCTGGCTCGGTGGACTTGGCGGCAATGCCCTGGCGGATTGGCTGACTGAGTGGGCCGCGTCCCGGCTTGCCCAGTTTGACGGTGACGCCCCCGACCGTGAGCGGCGCTTGCTGGAGCAGCTCGCCCGCGATTTGACGCCCCTGCTCGCGCAGCGGGCGGATTTCGCTGAGGCTGCCGAGCTGCTGATTGTGCAGACGGACGCCGTGGCCGTCGCCCTTGGCGCGCTGACGGGTCAGGCCGACAAACAGGCGCGGCTGCTTCGCACGCTGCTGGAGGATCTTCAGCAGGCGACGTTTCGCAATGAGCGCCTGCACGAGGCGACCTTACAGACAGTGGCGACCAGCACGCGCCAGCTTCTCGTGGCCCAGGGTCAGGGCCAGGCGGATCTGAAGGGGCAGCTCGACACGCTGCTTGTCGCCGTCGTGCGTCTGGAGGCGACAGTGCGCCAAGCGCCCCCGTCGGGTGGCGTGGCGGTCGCCGGGGATGCAGGCGTTGTCCAAGTGCCGCACATCAGCGGCGGTACGGTGGGCAGCATCGTGGGCCAGCAGTTCAACTATGTCCTGCCAGCGCAGACGACCGGCACCATAAGCCTTGATGACGCGCTGGCACTGTTCACCCGCATGCCCCTGGATGTGGTGCCGCCCCCGGCCAATTTGCCCGCCGTCTCGTCACGGCTCTACCCGGATAACCCGCACTTCGTGGGGCGCACCGACGAGCTGCGCCAGATTGCCGCCGCCCTTGCCGCCCAACAGACCATCGCCGTCACCGGCATGGGCGGCATGGGCAAAAGCTCGCTGGCGGTCGCCTTCGCCCATCGCTACGGCCAATACTTCGCCGGGGGCGTCTTCTGGCTGAGTTGCGCCGACCCAACGCAGATTGAGTACGCGGTCGCGGCCTGCGGCGGCAGGGGCTTGGTCGAACGGGCCGATTGGGGCGAGTTGAAGCTACCTGACCAAGTGCGCCTCGTGTGCGCGGCCTGGGCCGCACCTACGCCGCGTCTGCTCATCTTCGATAATTGCGAGGATGCGGCGCTGCTGAAGGTGTGGCGCCCGGCCAGCGGCGGCTGCCGTGTCCTCGTCACCAGTCGGCAGGGCGATTGGCAGCTTGCGAACGCGGGCATGCGTACCCTCCCGCTGACGGTGCTGCCCCCTACGGCGAGTATGGCCCTGTTGGGCCAGCATCGGCCCGACCTCGTGGGGCACCCGGCGCTCGACGCCCTGGCCGATGAGGTGGGCGACCTGCCCCTGGCCTTGCACTTGGTGGGTAGCTACCTCGCCACGTATCGGCACGACCCGGCCTTCGGTGACCCGGCGACATTCCTGGCCGAACTGCGTGCCCTCAACCTACTGGCGCACGAGGCGCTCCAAGGGGTTGATGTGAGCGATTCGCCGACTGACCACGCGCTGAGTGTCGCCACCACCTTCACGATGAGCTTGAACCGCCTTGACCTGAGCAACGCTACCGACACGGCAGCGCGGGCGCTCCTGGCACGGGCGGCGCTCCTGGCCCCTGGCGAGCCGATCCCGCGCACGGTGTTGCTGGCGACCCTGGCTCCCAACGCCGACGACCCGGCGGCGCAAAAGCAGGCCATACGCGCCTTGAAGCGCCTGCACGGGCTGGGCCTGCTTGAGGCCAGCGACGGCCACGCGCCCTGGCTGCATCGGCTGTTGGCCACTTACGCCCGCCAGTACTGCCCCGACCCAGACGCAACAAAGGCCGTTGAGGATGCAGTGCGGGCAGCGTATGACGCCCGCAGGGACACCGCCGACTACCTCGCGCCGCTTGACGACTTGCTACTGCACCTGCGTCATGTCACCGAAACCGCCCTACGACGCGATGACGAACAAGCCGCGTTGCTGGCGAATCGGCTCGGCTACTACCTGAACCAGATTGCTGACTACACCGCCGCCCGGCCCCTCTTAGAGCAGGCACTGGCGATCCACGAACAAACGCTCGGCCCTATGCACCCCAACACGGCATCCAGCCTCAACAACCTCGCCGAACTACTCAAGACACAGGGCGACTATGCCGCCGCCCAGCCACTTTATGAGCGGGCGCTGGCAATCAAGGAACAGGCGCTCGGCCCCACGCACCCCGACACCGCCCGTAGCCTCAACAACCTCGCCGTGTTGCTCGACACGATGGGCGACTATATCGCCGCCCGGCCTCTCTATGAGCGGGCGCTGGCGATCAAGGAACAGGCGCTCGCCTCCACGCACCCCGACACCGCCCTCAGCCTCAACAACCTCGCCGGGCTACTCAGTGCTATGGGCGACTATGCCTCCGCCCGCCCCCTCTTAGAGCGGGCGCTGGACATCCATGAACAGGCGCTCGGACCTATGCACCCCCACACGGCATCCAGCCTCAACAACCTCGCCGAACTGTTCTACAGACTGAACGACTACGCCAGCGCCCGCCCCCTCTGCGAGCGGGCGCTGGCGATTACCGAACAGGCGCTCGGCCTCACGCACCCCCACACGGCATCCAGCCTCAACAGCCTTGCCTTGTTGCTCAAGACGCAGGGCAACTATACCGCCGCCCACCCCCTCTTCGAGCGGGCACTGGCAATTAACGAAGAGACGCTTGGCCCCATGCATCCCAATACCCAGACTGCTCGGCGCAACCTCGCCGCGCTTGATGCGGCGCAGCATGACAATGGGTAGCGCCGCCCCGGCGGGGCGTCTCTACCGGGGCACCCGTTGACGCCCCGCCGTACCCGGCGTACCATAGCCACTACAGGATAATGCAGGCCATGCGACAATGAAGCTACCGAATGGCGAGCGGGCGTTCATCCCGCCTGAAAAGCTAACGGGGTATCTACTGTCGGATACGCA
>CAIWXH010000519.1 GCA_903916565.1 uncultured Oscillochloris sp.
ACCCCGCTGGTGCTGGTGCCGACGGCGCTGTGTGCTGGCTGGCTCTGGCTTTTGCTGCGTGAGCCGATCAGCAACGACAAGCCCGTCGCCGTAACGAACCCTGTCCCGGCTATCGGCTATCGGCTATCGGCTATCGGCTATCGGCTATCGGCTATCGGCTATCGGCTATCGGCTATCGGCTATCGGCTATCGGCTATCGGCTATCGGCTATCGGCTATCGGCTATCGGCGAGTCGCCATCCTGCTCGGCGGCGCGGTGTTCATTCCGGTGGCGCTTGAGGTGAGCGTGCTGGGCTGGGATTCGCTCTATGTGGTGTTTCGGGATAGCCCCTACGACTATTTGCGCGATACCGGGCGCGTCGGCGGCGACCCGCTGGGCTTTGTGCGTCACTATGTCGCGCTGGCGCCGAGCCTTGCGCTGCATAGCAGCACGCACCCGCCAGGCAGCGTGCTGCTGCTGTGGCTGGTCGAGCAGCTTGCTGGCCCCGGCCCAATTGCGACAAGCTGGGCGGCGATTGTGCTGAGTGCGCTGCTGCCGCTGGCGGCTTTCTGGCTTGGCCTACGCCTTGGGGATGCGCGCCTGGGGCTGCTGGCGGGCGCGCTGGTGGTGCTGCTGCCGGGGCACACCGTCTACGCCGTCACCTCGATGGACGGCTGCTTCAACGCGCTGAACGCCCTGGCAGCGGTGGCCTGCTTCCTCGCGCTGGAGCCACCGGCCCGCCCGCGCTCGGCGCTGCTCGCCGGGGCTATGCTGGCCCTGGCGCTCTTTTTCACCTACACCGCAACGCAACTCGGCATCTTCGGCCTGGCGGCGGCGGCGCTGGCGCTGTGGCGCAGGCCCGGTTGGGCCTCGGCGCGGCGGCTGGCGCGTCAGGGTGCGCTCATCGTCGGCGTGATCGTCGCGCTTTACGGTGCGCTCTTTCTGCTGACGGGCTTCAATGTGGTGCAGGCGTCGGCGGCGGCGACCGCACAGAACGCCCAGGCGATGGGGCGCTGGCTTTATGGGCAGCACACGCGGCCTTTTCTGCCGCCCAGCATGGATTATTATCTGGTCTATTTGGGCGCGAACCTCGTCGCCTATACGCTGTACGTGACGCCGTGGGGACTCGCGGCGCTTAGCGGCGAACTGCTGGCGTGTGTGCGGCGGGGCTGGCGCCAGGTGGACGCCTTCGCTGCGCTGTTGGTCGCCACGGGCGTCTGTGTGTTGGGCATGTGGCTCAGCGGTCTGTTCAACCGCGAGGTCGAGCGGATCTGGGGCTTCACCTACCCGTTGGCGGCGGTGCTGATCGCCCGCCACGCGCTTGGCGGTGCAGGGGCCAGCCGCTGGCGCCCCTGGCTCTATCTGGCGCTGAGCTTTGTTGGCTCGGCGGCGATCAAGCAATTGCTCAACACCGCTTGGTGAGGGCGGCATTTAGGGGGGCAGATCTTCGTAATGATCCCGTTGCAGGCATTCGATCACCCTGAGCGCGGCGCGGGGGTGCGGTCGAGATGCTGCCGCTCAAAGACCTGTCAGGTGCAAGCACCTGACAGGTCTAGGGGGGGCTGCCGACACCATTGGTTCGTTGTCCATCGGCTACTCAGCATACAGCCGGGATGCGTAAACGTTTCCGCTTTCCGCAATGAATGGCACATTCTATGCGTGTCGCGCTTTACAATCTGACCACCACCACCCGCTTCGGCGGCGTCGAAAGTTTTGTCTGGGATCTGGCGCGTGAACTGGCCGCCCGCGACCATACGGTCACGGTGTTTGGCGGGGTCGGCCCGCGCCGCGAGGCAGGGCCGGGCGTGCGCGTCCTCACCTTTCCCTTTGTGCCGCGCACCTTTTTTCAGGCGCTGCCGCCGCTGCGCCGGGCCTACGCCGAGGCCAAGCTGCTGGAGCGCCTGACGATGGCGGTGGCCGCGCTGCCTGCGCTGAGCCGTGGCGGCTACGACATTATTCACCTCCAGAAGCCCTACGACCTTGGCCCTGCGCTGCTGGCGCGGCGCATCGGCGGTGCCCGCGTGCTGCTGGGCTGCCACGGCGAGGATTTCTACCGGGGCGATACGCTGCTGGCCCGTCAGATTGACGGTGCCGTTTCATGCTCGCATTTCAACGCCGAGACCGTGGCCCGCCGCTACGGGGCGCGGCCACGGGTGATTTTCAACGGCATTGACATGGGCCTTTTTCGCCCTGGTGCGTCTGAGCCTGCGCTGCGCCGTGCGCTGGGTCTGCCCGACGGTGCGCCGCTGCTGCTGTTCGTCGGGCGCCTTCAGCCGTGGAAGGGCGTGGAGACGGCGATGCGCGCTTTGGCGCACATACCTGACGCCCATCTGGCGGTGGCGGGCGATGGCGAAGATCGGGGCCGCCTGACGGCGCTGGCGCACGAACTGGGCCTGTCCAGCCGGACACACTTTTTAGGTGCGGTTGAACGTGTCGCGCTGCCGCGCTTCTACCGCACGGCTGACCTGCTGGTGGCGACCAGTCACGCCAGCGAGACGTTTGGCATTGGGCTGGTCGAGGCGCAAGCGTGTGGGCTGCCGGTCGTCGCCTCGCGCTTCGGCGGCTTCCCCGAGGTGGTGGCCGAAGGGCGCACGGGCTTGCTCTTCACCCCACGCGACCCGGCGGCGCTGGCCGAGGCCGCCCATGCCCTGTTGAATGACCCCGCCCGTTGGGCTACGATGGCCGCCGCCGCGCCCGTGTGGGCGGCCCAGTTCGCCTGGCCCGCCGTCACCGACCGGGTTGAGGCGGTGTACCGTGATTTGCTGCGCCGATTTTAGATTGCCGATTATAGATTTTAGATTGCCGATTGTCGCAAGGCAGCCATGTTCTTGGCGGCAAATCTGCAATCTAAAATCTATAATCTGAAATAGTAGACTATGCGTATTCTCATCGTCACGACCTACGGCTTCGACCGCGCCTTCCCCAGTCGGCCCGAGCAATTGCAGGCCCGGGCGCTGGTGCGGCGTGGGCACGCCGTCGTTGCCCACGAGTACCGCGACACACGCTATCCCGGCCAGACGCCGCGCCACGAGTGGCTGCCCGGCGGGGTGCCGGTGCATCGGGCACCCACTTACGGCTTCTTTGCGCCCGAGGCGCTGCTGCGCCTATTGGTCGCCGAGCGGCCCGCGCTTATTCACCTGCACCACCTGCGAAGCCTGCTTGGCTTCCAGACGATGGTGGCGGCGCGGCGGCTTGGCATTCCCACGGTGCTGACGGTTCACGGGCTGCTGCACGACGGCGATTTGGTGCATGACCGCGAGCGGCCCCTTGAGGCGTCGCTGCGCTACGAAAACTTGCTGACAACGCCAGGGCGTCTGCTTGGGCGCTTGGCGCGGGGCGCACACCCGCGCCGTGCGGCCCGCAACTACCTCATTCACGCCCCGCTGCTCTGGGCCGACCATGTGATCGCCCTTTCGCACGGCGAGCGTGACCTGCTCGCCCAGATTGGCGTAGAGCCGCAGCGGCTCTCGGTGCTGCCGAACGCGGTTGATCTGCCGGTAGAGAACGACGCACAAACGGACGATGACCACGCGACGACGGGCTATCGGCTATCGGCTATCGGCTATCGGCTATCATCGCCCATGGTGCTCTTCATCGGCCAGCTTGTGCCGCGCAAGGGCTTCGACCTGCTGGCGCGGGCGATGCCAGCGGTGGCGCAGGCCGTGCCTGCGGTGCGCTTTGTCTTTGTCAGCCACAACCGGGCGGGTGAGGCCGAGTTGCGCCGACTGGTGGCCGAGGGCGGCGTGGCAGATCGGCTTGAGCTGCTGGGCCGGGTGAGTGAGGAGGAGAAGTTGCGCCTGCTGCGCGCGGCGGCGGTCGTGGTCGCGCCGAGCCGCTACGAGGGCTTCGGCATTCCCCTAATCGAGGCGCTGCTGGCGGGTGCCCCCGTGGTCACCACCGACGTGATGGCCTGCAACGAGGTGATCGCCCACGAGCGCACGGGCCTGCTGACGCCTTATGGCGATGTGGCGGCCCTGGCTGCCGCCATTGTGCGCCTGCTGCGCGACCGCGCGCTGGCCCACGCCTTGGCCGAGACTGGTCGCCGCGAGGTGCTGGCGCGCTACGGGGCCGACCGGCTCGCCGCCGACCTTGAGGCGCTGTACGGGCGGCTGATCAGCAAACCTCGTTAAAGACGAAAAAGCCGTAGAGATGCAACATCTTGCGTCTCTACGGCGTTGGGGGTAATGGTCGGTCACCTTTTAGCGTTGGGCTATGTGCGCCACTTGCGGCAGGTAATGGTGGTGCCGACACCTTCTTGCGAGCGGATGCTAAAATCGTCCATCAGCCGCTTGGCCCCAGGGAGGCCCATCCCCATCCCGCGTGAGGTGCTATAGCCGTCTTGCATCACCAAGTCGATATTGGTGATACCTGGGCCTTGGTCTTCGCAGACGATCTCGATGCCCTTGCGCGTATTTTTCTCAACCTCTTTCACTGTGACGGTGCCGGTGCCGGCGTAGAGAAAGATATTGCGCGCCAACTCGCTCACCGCAGTCGCAATCCGGGCCTGGTCGATGGCACCAAAGCCAAGGGCTTTGGCCGCATCCCTAGCCATCGTACGTGCGATGACGATGTCGAGGTCGCTGCGAATTACCGCAGTTTTAGACTGCGCCATCGCCATTCTCCTCAGTTAGGCGCTGCATCATGCTCAGCCCCTTCTCGAGGTTCAGGGCGGTCAGCACGCGTGGCAGCTCGAGCCCTAGCTCGACGAGGGTGATAGCGACAGCGGGCTGCAGGCCCGTGAGGACCACCCTGGTGCCCATCAGTCCGGCCATCGCGGCGATGTCGGCAATCAGACGCCCGATAAAGCTATCAACCACATCGA
Source organism: uncultured Oscillochloris sp. (assembly GCA_903916565.1). Taxonomy (GTDB): domain Bacteria; phylum Chloroflexota; class Chloroflexia; order Chloroflexales; family Chloroflexaceae; genus CAIWXH01. Next base: position 4,802 of record CAIWXH010000519.1, read on the forward strand.
GGGCGGTCAGATCGATAATCACCCCACGGGCGCGCGTGTCGTGGATCTTCTGAAGGAGGTCATCTTTAAACTGCACGGCGGAGGCATCATGCAGGGCTACCTGAATCGAGGCGATGAGGATATCGCCGATCTTCAGGATGGGGATGCGGAGGCTATCCAATCATTCCTCCCTGGTCACCGAACGGTCCGGCGACCACTGGCAGGGGCGCGTGTCGTGGCCCGTTGGCCTGCTGACACGTCACGCGGTGCGCGGGGGCGCTGGCCCAGATGTGCGCTCTGCACGTATCTTACGCTAGGGCCGTTACGACGATGAACACAGTCGCCCCGGTCAAAAGCGGTACGCTCAGGTTGTCGGCCCCATGGGGCGAGAGTCCTTCAGCGACGCTTGCGACCACGGCACCGACTAGCGCGGCGATAAAGGCCGTGCCTACGCTTAGGGGCCGGGCCGTCGGGCCAAGCGTTGAACCGGGCACAAGGGTCAGGATGAGGAACATCGACACGAAGCTGGCGACGAGCATCACCGCTGAGCCTTCCCAGCTGCGGGTGCCGCCCAGCACGGTGTAGCGGTGTCGCCCAAAGCGCTTGCCCAAAATGGCCGCCATCGAGTCGCCCCAGGTCATTGCCATGGTGCCTGCGGCGGCGACGTAGCCCATGTCGCCCGGTAGACCTTTCCGCCAGAGCAACCCGAGCAGGATGGTGATTGACAGGGCAAAATAGACCGTCCCCGGCGTGCTGTCGGGGGCGTCCACGGCATCAAGGACTTTGTAGCGCCAGAGGATGTAGTTGATGACGATAAAGGAGCCAAAACCAATCAGGCCGATAGACCAGGTATCGAAGAGGGCCAGCACGCCCAAAATCCACATCCCGGCCCCAACGTGGACGATCTTGCGGGTGAAGTCTTGCGGGTAGCCGCGCCAGTGACGGATTACCTCGGCAAGAACAAGTAGGGAGGACGCATACGCGAATGAAACCCCGAGCGCGATCCAGTCTCGTGTCGTCATAAGTAAGCAACCATGTTACAGAGCGCGGCGATTGCGCCATCATAGCGCTAGAGGCGATCTACGTCAATCTGCGGCGGCGTTGTGCGATACCATCACGCGGCGAACCGTAGGGGCACAGCATGCTGCGCCCCTACTTCAAGGGTACGTAGCGGGGATTGGGGGCGGCAGCGGGTTGTGGAATTATAACCAAGCGCGTATAATTCCATCCACAACGCCCTGCTCAACTTGTAGCCCACACCGCGCCACTGCTGATCACGTGAGTGTGGAAAGGAGGCCCAGCGCCAGCTATTCCCTGCCGTAACGGACGGTCGTTTCACTGTGGAACCTATGCTGTCTAGGAGGACGTGTTCTATGCGTAACAAAGGCGTCATCGCGCTGCTCGTGCTGCTCACGAGTACCATTCTCGCTGCCTGTAGCACTCAGACTCCCACCAATGCTCCGACTACGTTGCCGACGTCTGGCGGTACCATCCCAGCCACCCCCCAGCCAACCAGCACGCTCTCGGTCGGGATTGTGCTGCCGACCAAGGACGAGCCGCGCTGGATCCAGGACGAGGCGCGCTTCAAAGAGGCGCTGACCACCGCTGGGTATCAGGTCGAGATTCTCTTTAGCCAGGGCGATTCGGCCCGCGAGAAGGCCAATGTCGAGTCGCTGCTGACTAAGGGCATCAAGGTGCTGATCATCTGCCCGCAGGATGGCACGGCGGCGGCGGCTTCGGCTGACGCGGCCCGCGCTGCCGGGGTCAAGGTGATCTCGTACGACCGGCTCATCCGCGAGACGCCCGCTGTGGACTACTACGTCACCTTTGACAGCCTCGCCGTCGGCGCGCAGCAGGCCAAGTATCTGGTCGAAAAGGCGACGGGCACGGGCAATCCGCTCTATCTCTACGCGGGCGCCGCTTCCGACAACAACGCCTTCATCTTCTTTGAGGGTGCCTGGGAAGTGCTGCAGCCGAAGATCGCCGACGGCACGTTTGTGGTCAAGAACTCCAGCGAGGCGGTTGCGCTGAAGAACAAGCCCAAGCTGACCCGTGAGGAGCAGGCCACGATCATTGGTCAGATCACGACCAACTGGGACTTCAACACCGCCAAGACGCTGGCCGAGTCGAACCTGACCGCCGCGACGGCGGCGGATAAGGGCAATGTCTTCATTCTGGCCCCGAACGACGGTACGGCCCGCGCCATCGCCGATACCTTCGCGACCGACAAGGATGTGAAGACCTATCTGGTGACCGGCCAGGACGCCGAGAAGGCGTCGGTGCAGTACATTATTGACGGCAAGCAGTCCATGACCGTGTTCAAGGACGTGCGAACGCTCGTCACGGACGCGATCAACGCCAGCATCGCGCTGCTCAAGGGCACGACGCCTACCGCCTCGGGCGCGTACAACAACGGCAAGGTTGATGTGCCCGCCGTCCAGTCGCCGGTGCTTACGGTTGACAAGGTCAACCTCCAGGCGTCCCTGATCGACTCAGGCTACTACAAGGCCACGGATTTCACCGGCCTTGCGGCTGGTGCCGCTGCCGCCACGCCCGTTACCGCAACTACGGCAACGACCGAAACCACGCCGCTGGCCCCCGGCACGCTCTCGGTCGGAATTGTGCTGCCGACGAAGGACGAGCCGCGCTGGATCCAGGACGAGACGCGCTTCAAAGAGGCGCTGACCGCCGCTGGGTACCAGGTCGAGATTCTCTTCAGCCAGGGTGATTCGGCCCGCGAGAAGGCCAACGTCGAGTCGCTGCTGACCAAGGGCATCAAGGTGCTGATTATCTGCCCGCAGGATGGCACGGCGGCGGCGGCTTCGGCTGACGCGGCCCGCGCTGCCGGGGTCAAGGTGATCTCGTACGACCGGCTTATCCGCGAGACCGCTGCGGTGGACTACTACGTCACCTTCGACAGCCTCGCCGTGGGCGCGCAGCAGGCCCAGTATCTGGTGGACAACGCGAAGGGCACGGGCAACCCGCTCTACCTTTACGCGGGCGCCGCCTCCGACAACAACGCCTTCATCTTCTTTGAGGGTGCTTGGGAAGTGCTGCAGCCCAAGATCGCCGATGGCACGTTCGTGATCAAGAACTCCAGCGAGGCCGTTGCGCTGAAGGGCAAGGCCAAGCTGACCCGCGACGAGCAGGCCAAGATTATCGGCCAGGTTACGACCAATTGGGACTTCAACACCGCCAAGACGCTGGCCGAGTCGAACCTGACGGCGGCGACCAAGGCGGATAAGGGCAACGTCTTCATCCTGGCCCCGAACGACGGCACGGCCCGCGCCATTGCCGACACCTTCGCGACCGACAAGGACGTGAAGACCTATCTGGTGACCGGCCAGGACGCCGAGAAGGCGTCGGTGCAGTACATCATTGACGGCAAGCAGTCCATGACCGTGTTCAAGGACGTGCGAACGCTCGTCAATGACGCGATCACCGCCAGCATCGCGTTGCTCAAGGGCACGACGCCCACCGCGTCGGGTGCGTACAACAACGGCAAGGTCGATGTGCCCGCCGTCCAGTCGCCCGTGATTACGGTCAGCAAGGCCAACCTCAAGGCGTCCCTGATCGACTCGGGCTACTACCAGGCCAGCGACTTCACCGGCCTGTAGGCCGAAATTCGGCACGGGCTTGTGTTGGCACATGTGCATTACAACTCCACAGTTCTACAGCTCTACACAGGTATCTGTAGAGCTGTGGAGCGGTGGAGAACGAACCTTGCTTTGAGGAGCCAGAGCCACCATGAGTACGCCAACGCCCATCTTGGAAATGAAAAACATCACCAAGGAATTCCCCGGCGTGAAAGCGCTAAACAACGTCAGCTTTCGCGTTGCCAGGGGCGAAATTCATTGTCTGGTCGGTGAGAATGGCGCGGGCAAGTCCACGCTGATGAAGGTCTTGAGCGGTGTGTATCCCCACGGAACGTATAGTGGGGATATTCTTTTTGAGGGGCAGGTGCAGCAGTTCCGGGGTATCCGCGACACCGAGCAGACGGGCATCGCGATCATCTATCAAGAGCTGGCGCTGGTGCCTGAGATGACCGTCTACGAGAATATTTTCCTGGGCAACGAGATTCGCAAAGGTGCCCTGATTGACTGGAACGAGACGATCAAGCGGGCGGGCGAGATGCTCAAGAAGGTGCGGCTGAGCGTCAACCCCGAGGCCAAAGTTAAGGATTTGGGCGTCGGCAAGCAGCAACTCGTCGAGATCGCCAAGGCGCTTAGCCGCGAGGTCAAGCTGCTGATTTTGGACGAGCCGACGGCGGCGCTGAATGAGGATGACAGCGCCAATCTGCTCGATCTGCTGCGCGGCCTGCGCGACCAGGGCGTGACCTGCATCTTGATCTCGCACAAGCTGAAAGAGGTGATTGAGATCGCCGACTCGGTCACGGTGCTGCGCGACGGGCAGACCATTCGCACCCTGGACACGCGCAAGGCCGAGGTTTCTGAGAATGCGCTGATCAAGCACATGGTCGGGCGCGAAATTGACAATATCTACCCGCCGCGTGCGCCGAAGCCGCCCGGCGAGGTCGTGCTTGAGGTGAAAGACTGGAGCGCGTACGCGCCGACGTTGGGGCGCACCGTGCTGCGCGAGGTCGGCTTCAACGTGCGGCGGGGCGAGATTGTCGGCTTCGCGGGGCTGATGGGGTCGGGGCGCACCGAGCTGGCGCTGAGCATTTTTGGCAACTCGCCCCATTACCAACTCAAGGGCGACTTGTTCATGAAGGGCCAGAAGTGCACCTTTCCGCAGCCCGAGGACGCGATTCGCGCCGGGATCGCGTATGTCACCGAGGATCGCAAGGGCAATGGCCTCATTCTGATTCAGGACGTGAAGCAGAACATCACGCTGGCGAACCTGCGCCAGATTGCCCAGAACGGCGTGCTGGACAATAACGCCGAGATCAAGATTGCGAACCAGTATCGCACGTCGCTCAACATTAAGACGCCCAGCGTCGAGCAGCGGGTCTCGAACCTGAGCGGCGGCAACCAGCAGAAAGTCTGTCTCGGCAAGTGGCTCTTCGTCAAGCCAGAGGTGCTGATTCTGGACGAGCCGACGCGGGGCATTGATGTTGGCGCCAAGTACGAGATCTACACGCTGATGAACCAGTTGGTCGATCAGGGCATGAGCATCATCATGATTTCGTCCGAGCTGCCAGAGGTGTTGGGGATGAGCGACCGGGTGTACATCGTATCCTCTGGCCGCATCACGGGCGAGCTGCCGATTGCTGAGGCGACCCCCGAGAAGATTATGCGGCTGGCGACCAACTGAGGAGGCGCGAGATGATAACGGGGAATGTGCAGAAACAGCCGCCGGTGGGCTTTGTACAGAGTCTGGGGAACGTGCTGCGGCAGAATATCCGCGAGTACGGGATGTACATCGCCCTGTTCGTGATTATGGCGATCTTCGCCATCACCACCAAGGGCATCTTTATCTCGGCGCGTAACCTGAGCAATTTGCTGAACCAGACGGGCTACATTGCGGTGCTGGCGGTCGGCATGACGCTGGTGATCGTCATTCGGCATATTGATCTTTCGGTGGGCTTCCTCGCCGGTTTCCTGGGCGCGGTCGCGGCCATCGCCCTAAGCAAGTGGGGGCTGCCCACGCTGGTCGTCGTGCCAATGGTGCTGGTACTCGGCGCACTGGCGGGGTTGCTTACGGCGCTGCCGGTGGCGCAACTGGGCATCCCGTCGTTCGTCGCCTCGCTGGCGGGCTGGCTGATCTTCCGTGGCGCCCTGCAACTTGTCACCGAGGGCACCGGCACGATCATCATCGCGGACAAGGCGTTCAACGCCTTGGGCAACGCCTTCATCCCCGATCTCCCAAACTTCGGCCTCCTCGAAGGCATCCACAAGCTGACGCTGATGGTCGGCATCGCCGCGATTGTCCTGTTCATCTATAGTGAGCTTGACAGCCGGCGCAAGAAGCAAGTCTACAATTTTGAAGTCCTGCCGATGAGCATCTTCACGCTCAAGCTGGTGTTTGTCGCGGCGCTCATCGGTGCGATCACTTGGGTGCTGGCGAGCTATAACGGCCTGTCGTGGACGGTCGTGATTGTGCTGGGGATCGTGGCGGTCTATCATTTCATTACGACGCAGACGGTGTTGGGGCGTCACATTTACGCCGTTGGCGGCAACCCCGAGGCGGCTGAGCTGAGCGGCATCAGCGTGAAGCGCATCACCTATGTGGTCTTCGGCTCGATGGGCATGCTCTCGGCGATGTCGGGCATCCTGTTCGCGTCGCGCCTTCAGT
>CAIWXH010000520.1 GCA_903916565.1 uncultured Oscillochloris sp.
CCCGCCCGCGCACGCGGCGGCGCTGACGGTGGCGTGTACCACCGCCGATTTGATCGCCCAGATCAACGCGGCCAACGATGAGACGGCCCACCCCGGCCAAGACACCCTCACGCTGACTGCGGGCTGCACCTACACCTTCACGGCGGCCAATAACTGGTGGTACGGCCCCAACGCCCTGCCTGCCATCAGCAGCGATATTGTGATCGAGGGCAACGGCGCGGTGATCGAGAGTACGGCGGCCACGCGGCTGCGCTTCTTCTTTGTGGGGGCCAGCACCGCGACGTTTGTTAGCCCCGGCGCGGGTACGCTAACTCTACGGAACGTGACGCTGCGCGGCGGCAAGGCGCTTGGCGGGAATGGTACCACGGGCGGCGGCGGCGGTGCCGGCATGGGCGGCGCGATCTTTAACCAAGGTGCGCTCACCCTGGAGCGGGTTACGCTCGACGGCAATAGTGCCACGGGCGGTAACGGCGCACCCGGTAGTTATGCATCCGGTGGTGCTGGCGGTGGCATCGGCAGCGATGGCACGAGCAGTGGCGGCGGCGGCTTTGGTGGCAGCGTCACCCCGGCGGCAAGCTGCACGCTAGGTACGGGTGGTGCTGGAGGCCCGCACGGTGGCGGCGGCGCGGGCTTTGGCTGCGGCGAGAATGGGGGTCCAGCCATATTCTCTGGCAGAGGCGGCGGCGGCGGCGGCGGCGGCACCCCCAATGGGATGGGTGGCAAGGGTGGCAAGAGTAACGTTTCCTTGGGTGGTGGCAGTGGCAACGGTAGTGGCGGCGGCGGTCAAGCCAACAACGTCGGCGGCAGCAGTGGTGGCGGTGGCTTCGGCGGCGGTGGTGGCGGCAGCAACGCTGGCGGCAACGCTGGCGGTGGCGGTGGCGCGGGTGGTGGCGGTGGCGGCGGCAGCGGCGGCTTCGGTGGCGGTGGCGGTTTCGGCGGCGGTGGCGGCGGTAGCGTCAACACCGGCGGTGACGGCGGTTTCGGCGGCGGTGGCGGCGGCGGGTACAGCGGCGGCAGTGGCGGCTTCGGTGGCGGCCTCGGATTTAGCGGCGGGTACAGCATCAATGGCGGCGGCGGCGGCGGCGGCCTCGGCGGGGCGATCTTTAACCACACTGGCACGCTCACCATCATCAACAGCACCATGGCCAATAACAGCGCCACCGGCGGCACTGCGGGCCATGTCAGTGCCGGGGGCGGCGTGGCACTCGGCGGCGCAATCTTCAATCTCAACGGCACCCTCTCCCTCCAGTACACGACTATCGCCCACAATAGCGCCACAACAGGCGTGGGAGTGTATACCCTGGGCTATGCCGCCAGCAGCGCGACGACGCTGGAAGGGAGCCTGATCGCCAACAACACCGGCGGCGTTGATCTCTACACCGATCAGCCCGCCACCGTCGCGGACGGCGCAGCGAACAAGGGCACGACCACGACGACCTTCACGGGGTCAAATTTGGTGATGACCGCCACGAACTCCGGCGGGACGGTCAATGGTGCGCCCTCGCTCACCAGCGACCCCTCGCTTGCGGCTGCGCTTGCGGCGAATGGTGCCGCGACCGCGCCCCAGACCCTGGCGCTACTCACCGGGAGTACGGCGCTCGATGTCGTTGCGAGTGGTACCAACTCCTGTGGCACGACCATTACGGTGGATGCCCGCAACCTGCCGCGCCCCTCGAACAGCAGTTGTGACCTCGGTGCGTTTGAACTGCAAGTGGTGACGGCCACGGCGACGGCGACCAGCACCAGTACGCCCACCGTCACTGATACCCCGACGGCCACCAGCACCAGTACGCCCACCGTCACCGATACCCCGACGGCCACCAGCACCAGTACGCCCACCGTCACTGATACCCCGACGGCCACCAGCACCAGTACGCCCACCGTCGCGAACACGGCGACGGCTACCGTGGCGAACACGGCGACGGCTACCGTGGCGAACACGGCGTCGCCCACCGTCGCGAACACGGCGACTCCCACCGTCGCGAACACGGCGTCGCCCACCGTGGCGAACACGGCGACAGCTACCGTGGCGAACACGGCGACAGCTACCGTGGCGAACACGGCGACGGCTACCGTGGCGAATACGGCGACGGCTACCGTGGCGAATACGGCGACGGCTACCGTCGCGAACACGGCGACGGCTACCGTGGCGAATACGGCGACGGCTACCGTGGCGAACACGGCGACGGCTACCGTCGCGAACACGGCGACGGCTACCGCGACGAGCGCCAACCCGCCGACGGCGACGGCGACCGGCACCACCACGCCCACGGCCACGCCGACGGCGACCGGCACCACCACGCCCACGGCCACGGCGACGGCGACCAACACGCCGACGGCGACCAGCACCACCACGCCGACAGCGACGGCGACCAACACCACCACGGCCACGGCCACGGCGACCAGCACTAACACGCCGACGGCGACAGCGACGGCAACCAGCACCACCACGCCCACGGTCACCACCACGCCCACGGCCACGGCGACCAGCACCACCACGCCCACGGTCACCAACACGCCCACGGCGACAGCGACGGCGACCAGCGCCACCACGCCCACGGTCACCACCACGCCCACGGCGACAGCGACGGCGACCAGCGCCACCACACCCACCGCCACGGCCACGGCGACCAGAGCCACCACGCCCACCGTCACCAATATACCAACCGTGACGCCAACTGCACTCCCCGTGAACGTCGATGCCGATATCCGTCAGGGCTACCAGGTAACGGGCAATGACCTGACGCTGACGATCACGACGGGGAACAACGGCCCCGATGACCTCATTGGTGCGTTGGTGGAAGACTTCCTGCCCGAACCCGCGCCCGGTACCACATGGACGTGGACATGTGTCGCAACGGGTGGCGCAGACTGTGGCCCATCCGTCACCGGGACGGGGAATATCAGGCAGCGGATAGGCCACATCCCGGTGGGCGGCGCGGTCACGTTCATGGTGACCGGCACCCTGAACAACCTCCAACAGTGGAGCAACACGCCGGTGCTGATCCTGCCGTCCGGGGTCGTCAACCCACAGGGTCCGATGCCCTCCGCCCCGACGGTTGGGCAGTTCCGCGTGATACTCCCGCTCATTCAGCGGTAGCGAGGTTTGATGAGCGCGTTTGAGGAGTAAGGGATAGTTCAGAATCGGGCGTTTCCCGCGTGACAGTCTCGCACAGCCCTCACCCCCAGCCCCTCTCCCTCGGGAGAGGGGGCTGGGGGGGTGAGGGCGGATAGCAATCCTCTTGGGATTGTTGAGTGGAGTCAAGGCTTTAGCCGGATATAGCAATCCTAAACTGGTTATGAAAAGGAGTCGAGCCTTTAGGCGGCCTTATCCGGCTAAAGCCTCGACTCCACGCAACAACCCCAAGAGGATTGCTATAAGGCCGCCTAAAGGATACTGTTTTACGCACGTGAGCACCTGAACCGTGCAGGTTCCGCCGGGGAAGCCTCCGGCGGGTAAAAGGGTGAAGGTCGTAGGCGTTGGCCTATGCAACCGCTGCCGGGTTCGCCCGGCAGGGCACCCGTAAACGTGCCGTACTGCTCGGATGCCGACTCGTCGGTAGCGCCAGAGCAAAGCCCCCGCCTTTAGGCGGGTGGTGGTTTACCTCAGCACACTCCCGCAGCACGGCCAGGGTCTCGCGGGCGCAGCGATCCCACGTAAAGGTGGCGGCGCGGGCGAGGCCACGGGCGTACAGCTTGGCGCGCAGGCCGCCATCGCTGGCCATGCGGGCGATCCCAGCGGCGATCTCCTCGGGGTCGGTGGGGTTGACCAGCAGGGCCGCGTCTCCGGCCACCTCGGGCAGGGACGAGGTGTTGCTGGTGAGGACCGGGGCACCGCAGGCCATGGCCTCCAGCACGGGCATGCCGAAGCCCTCGTAGAGCGAGGGGAAGACGAAGGCCAGGGCACCGCTGAGCAGGGCAGGCAGATCCTCGTCGGGCAGGTAGCCGCTGAGCCGTACCCGCTTGGTCAGGCCGTGCTGGGCGATGCGGCGCTCGATGCCCTCGCTGAGCCAGCCGCGTCCGCCGACGATCACCAACTGGATGCCGGTCAACTCGGGGCGGTCGGCCACCAGGGCGAAAGCGTCAATCAGGCGTTCTAGATTCTTGCGCGGCTGGAGGGTACCCACGTAGAGCAGGTAGCGCGGGGCGATGCCGTGGCGCTCGCGGGCGGCGGCGATCACCAGCGGGTTCTCGACGGGCCGGAAGGCGTCGCCTAGGCCGTGATGCACCACCCGCACCCGCGCTGGGTCAGCCCCGTAGCGGCGCACCAGATCGTCCTTGGTGGCCTGCGAGATGGCGATGGTCAGGCGGGCGGCGCGCAGACTCCAGCGGGTGGTTAGCTCCAGTTCCAGACGGCGGCGGGGGGTGTGGGCCTGCGGAAACGCGAGGTAGCCCAGATCGTGAATGGTGACGACGGAGGCGGGTGGGTGGGCCAGGGGTACCACGTGGGCGGGTACAAAAAGTACGTCCGGCGGGCGCACGATAAGCTCCAGCCCGAGGCGAGCGTGGGTCCATAGGCGCGGCATAGGGATGCTGCGCAGGGCCACGTTCGGCCCGAGGGACGGCAAGGCCGGTGGCATACCGTTGGTGTAGAGCGTGTAGGTGGAGCGACGGTCAACGCGGGCCAGGGCGGCGATCACCTCGTAGGTGTAGCGTTCGGTGCCGGTGCGCCGGGCCGCCGCGATCCGGCTGGCGTCAATGCCAATGGAGAGCGGAGATACGTTCATAGGAGTCATTGTACCATCGCCTTCAGCCCAAGGGCTGTTGCAACGTCGCGGGCGACGGATGTCGTGGCGTGGGAACCTTCCTCCTTTCCAGTGGTACACTGGGGCGGCACAAGCCGATCTTAAGGAACTACTATGGATCCTACGCGGGTGGTCTCGATCTTCGACGGGCATAACGATGTGTTGCTGGCTCTCTATCGACCGCAGCCGGACAAGATGCGCAGCTTCTTCACGCAGAGCGTGCAGGGCCACATCGATCTGCCACGGGCGCGGGCGGGCGGTTTTGGCGGCGGATTTTTCGCGGTGTACGTCCCCAGTCCGCATGGTTCTTCTGCGCTCGACGATCTGCCGAATAGTGGGAGCTACGAGACACCCCTGCCCGCGCCGCTGGAGATCGGTTACGCCCAGGGCGTCGCCCTCGGCATGTCCGGGCTGCTCTTTCGCCTGGAGGTCGAGTCGCAGGGGGCGCTCAAGGTGGTGCGCAGCGCCGCCGAGATCGCTGCTTGCCTGGAGTCCGGCACCATCGCGGCGATCCTACACTTCGAGGGAGCCGATCCGATTGATCCTGGCCTGGACGCGCTGGAGGTCTTCTACCAGGCCGGGCTGCGTTCGCTCGGCCCGGTCTGGAGTCGGCCAAATGCCTTTGGATACGGGGTTCCCTTCGCTTACCCACGCATGCCCGACACCGGGCCGGGGCTCACTGATGCGGGCAAGGATCTGGTGCGGGCCTGCAACCGCCTACGGATCATGATCGACCTCTCGCATCTGAACGAGGCCGGGTTCTGGGATGTGGCCCGGCTCTCCGATGCGCCCCTGGTGGCCACCCACTCTAACGCCCACGCCCTCTGCCAGAGCAGCCGCAACCTGACCGATCCGCAGCTCGATGCGATCCGCGAGTCGGACGGTATGGTGGGCCTGAACTTCGCTGTGAGCTTCCTGCGCGAGGACGGGCGCAATGACGCCAACACGCCCCTTGAGACGATGGTGCGCCACGTGAGTTACCTCGTCGAGCGTCTGGGCATTGAACGAGTTGGCCTAGGCTCCGACTTCGACGGGGCCACCATCCCGCAGGCGGTCGGTGACGTGGCCGGGCTGCCCGCCCTGATGGCGGCTTTGGCCGACTACGGATTCTCCGTCGCCGACCTGCGCAAGTTGGCGCACGAGAACTGGCTGCGCGTACTTGAGAAGACCTGGGGAGAATAAACAAGGTTCAGATCAGCTTTACCGTCTGCGCTGTTCGTTGTGGGCACTTCAGCGCCACGCGGCTGAAGCCGCTACTACGAACGGTAAACCTGAAACCTGGCACCTGAAACCTTGTCAAAGCAGTTTAATTGACGTTACCGCCTGAACGCGCTAGAATTGCCGGAGCGAAGCCTTTTGTTCACCACCCTCCCTATGACATCACGAGATCTGATTGGCCTTGTTGTCTCCTTCGTGTACGCGTCCAGTCTCATCCTCGTTGCCGAAATTATTCGTCGTCGGCGAGGCTATTCCCAAGAGTTCACCCGCAAGATCGTCCACGTGGGTGCCGGCATGTGGGTACTTGGTGTCCTCTCCCTCTTTGAGAATTGGTACATTGGCATCATTCCCTTCGCCTCGTTTATTTTCATCAACTACATTGTCTGGCGTTACAAGCTTCTTGATGCAATTGACGCACCAGACAGCACCCCCGGCACTGTCTACTTCGCACTCTCGATCACCATCCTGTTTGGATTGTTCTGGCGCACCGGATCGCCCGGCGACCAAGGGTATATCGCTGCAGCCGGTACGATGGCAATGACCTGGGGCGACGCCCTCGCTGCGATCATTGGGAAGGTTTGGGGACGCCACAAGTACACCGTCGGCAAAAGCACCCGATCCTTCGAAGGCTCGCTGGCCATGTTTATCGCCAGCGGAACAGCTATGTTTCTGGTACTCATGATCGGGCCAGGGTCGTCCCTCAGCCCGCATACGGCACCGCTCAGGTTGGGCGTCAGCCTGACGGCTGCGCTCATCGCTGCCCTGATCGCCACAGGGGCCGAGGCCGTTTCTCCGCACGGGATGGATAATATTAGCGTCCCGCTGATCTCGGGTCTGACTATTTTTGCAACGGTTATGGCCCTGGGGTAATACAAACAGTGTGGTGCGTTTAGTTCGTTGCGCAGGTAGACGGACGAGAGTCTTTCGTCCACAGGTGTCTGTCCGTCACATTGGGATAGCAGCAGCGATCTCGCTTCTGCTATGGTAACCTGCCACTTGCAGCAGAACTCCTGCCTGTCGGCGAAGAGAGGAACGGTTGGATAGCCTCCGCATCCCGATTCTTAAGATCGGTGATATTCTGATCGCATCCATCCAGGTTGCGCTGCACGATGCCTCAGCCGTGCAGTTCAAAGATGATCTGCTGCAAAAAATCCACGACACCCGCGCTAAAGGCGTAATCATCGATCTCACAGCCCTCGATGTGGTCGATAGCTTTATCGGTCGCCTGATCGCCGACATTACGGCGATGGCGGGGCTGATGGGCACTCGTGTTGTGCTGACCGGACTCCAGCCAGCGGTGGCGATCACGCTTGTGGAACTGGGCCTAGAGCTTCCTCGTGTGCTCACCGCGCTGAACCTTGAGAAAGGTCTGACGATGATGCAGCGCCTGACTGAGGAGAGCGATGATGGGTCAGCTTAAGACTGCGGTGATTCGCAGCGATCTTGACATCGTCATTGCGCGTACTATGGCCCGCGATGTGGCCAAGGCTCTCGGTTTTGGCGCGATTGATCAAGCACGCATTGCTACGGCGGTGAGCGAACTGGCCCGTAATATCTTCCTCTATGCTGGTACCGGCAATGTGACGGTACGCGAGATTGATAAAAATGTGCGCAAGGGTATTGAAATCGTCTGTGAGGATCAGGGTCCTGGTATCGCTAATATCGATCTGGTGATGCAGGACGGCTACTCGACCTCACGCGGCATGGGCATGGGCCTCCCCGGCGCCAAGCGTCTGATGGACGAGTTCATCATTCGCTCGACCGAGAATGTTGGCACGACCATTACCTGTCGCAAGTGGCGCAGCTAGGGGTGTCCCCCGGCTCACCCATCGCCCTCATACCAACTGTCGATAGACTCGCTCCAGCCCAGCGACCAGGCTGTCGGCGCTGTAGCGAGCGAGTACCTCACGTCGCCCCGCCTCGACACATGTTCGGGCAAGATCACGGTTCTGGATGAGGCGCACGATAGCCGCAGCCAGGGCTTCGTGATCGCCGTATGGCGCGAGCAGGCCCGTGCGCTCGTGTTCGATCACCTCGTTGCAGGCGATCACGTCGGTGGTGACCACCGGGGTTCCTGCCAGCAGCGCCTCAATCAGCGGTATCCCGAATCCTTCGTAGCGGCTGGGCGCGGCCACAACGGCGGCCTCACGCAGCAGGCGCAGCTTCTCGGCCTCGTTCACCTGCCCACGCAACTCGAAGTTCTGCGCTACGCCGCCGCCCTCGACGATCCGCCGTAGCTCGGCCTCGCCCGCCCGGTTGAAGCTGACGAAGACGAAGCGGACCCCCGGCACTGCGCGCACCACCGCCGGCATCGCCCGAGCGAGAATATCGAAGCCCTTACGCGGCACCAACTGGCCGATGAAGAGCACCATGGGCCGCGCCGGGTCGGGCTGTGTCACGATGCTCGGATCGTAGCCGTGCATATCGACGGACGGTGGCAGCACCGAGATAATGCCGGGATCGATGCCGATCCGGACGAGCAGATCGCGCTCGCCGTGGGCCAGGGAAATCACCCGATCAACCATGAGCAGCGGGGCGTGGATCAGGTAGTTGCGAAAGGCTCGACGGGGATAGGCACCCCTGGCGAGGCTGCGCAGAAGTCGGCCCGGCGTCGTGAGGAGATTGTCGTAGCGCAGGGGCGACTCCAGCGGGCGCTCGCGATCCACCACCAGATCAGCGTCGTGCAGCAGACCGTTGACCGTCAGCACGGTGGGGATTCCCAGTCGCCGGGCGGCCACCACGGTCTGAAAACTCAGCAGGTTGCGCATGTGCTGGAGGTGGATGATGTCGGGCCGCTCGGCCACCAGCAGGCGCAACAACGACTCGGGGGCGAAGAAGCCGTAGGGGCGTGCCCGGTGGACGGGGATGCCATCAGGAAGCCACTCGTGGCGGGTTGACTGGCCGGGGTAGCGCCGGTCGAAGTACTCGTGGGCGACAACCTGATAGCCGTGGCGGACAAGCGCCCTGGCCTGAAGCTGCTCGGGGCGACTGGGAAAGGCCGGGTCGAAGCCAAAGGTTGTGACGATCAGGATTTTCATAGGGATCGATACACCGCCTCAATGCGGTCGGTTACGGCGGGCCACGCGAACTGGGCGGCCCATGCGGGGGCGGTGGCGG
>CAIWXH010000521.1 GCA_903916565.1 uncultured Oscillochloris sp.
AGGCGACGCTGCTGGCCGACCTTAGCACGCAGGCCAGCGCACTTTCGCGCCGCCGCCGCGAGGTTGGCAACGAGTTGGCCCGTCAGATCGAAGGCGCGATGGGCGACCTGGCGATGCCGAATATCCAGTTTCACGCCGGGATTGAACATAAAGAGGCCGCCGATGGGGTGCCAAGCGACGGTCGTCGCTTGGCCTTTGACAAGACCGGCATTGACCAGATTGAGTTCCTGATCTCGCCCAACCCCGGCGAGCCGCTGAAACCCCTGGCGAAAATCGCCTCGGGCGGCGAGAGCGCACGGCTCCTGCTGGCGCTCAAGTCGATCCTCTCGCGGGTCGATGAGGTCGCCACGCTGATCTTCGATGAGATTGACGTGGGCGTGGGTGGTCGCGCCGGTCAAGTGGTCGGCCAGAAGCTCTGGGCGATCACCGAGAACCATCAGGTGGTCTGCATTACGCACCTGCCGCAGGTGGCCGCCTTCGGCGATGCCCACTACCATATTAGTAAAGAGTTTGGCGTCGAGCGCACGCGCACCTACGTGCGGCGGCTTGACGAGAGCCAACGCATTGATGAACTGGCCGCGATGCTCGATGGCACCCCCAGCGAGCATAGTCGGGCGAACGCCCGCGAAATTATCGAGCGCGCCACCGCCTGGAAGGAACGTCGCCGTGCGGCGCACCTTCAGGCGATTGGCTAGACAACCCCTGTCGGCACCGCATCCGGGTACCGCCGCCGCCTGAGCTTGTAACCAAGAAGTGTGTATGCCGCGCGAAACCGTTGTTAGCCGCTGGTGCGAGCGTGTCGCTGAGGCCGCTTGGCTCCTTGCCCTGACCATCATCCCACTCTTCTTCAATCTCTACTCGGCCCGCCACTTCGAGCCGGATAAGGCCGCCAGCCTACGCTCGTTGGCCCTCGTGGCGGTCACGGCACTCCTCGTACGGGCGATTGACCGGCTGCTCGCCAGCGGAGATCGACGCCCCTCAGGCGAAACCGCTGCCCCCACCGAGGCAACCCCGCCGCTCTGGCGCCGCTTTGCGGCGATCCCGCTGGCAGTGCCGGTGTTCCTCTACAGCCTAGTCTTTCTCTTCACCACCATCACTTCGGTGGTGCCAGCGACCAGCTTCTGGGGGAGCTACCAGCGCCTTCAGGGCACCTACACCAACCTCTCGTACATCCTCATCTTTGTCGCTATCGTGAGCGTGGTGCGCCGCCGTGACCAAGTTGAGCGCATCGTCACCATCACGCTGTCCACGGGCGCCGCCGTAGCTGGCTATGGCATGATCCAGCACTTCGGGCACGACCCGCTGCCCTGGGTTGGTGATGTGACGACCCGTGTGGCCTCGACGATGGGGAACTCGATCTTTGTCGCGGCCTATATGATCATGGTCGTGCCGCTCGCGCTCTACCGCTTCATCGCTGGCCTCAGCGAGATTCGTACCGCCCCCGCCAGCGAGAAACCTGGCAGCGAGGTGCTTTGGGCGATCAGCCGTGGTCTGATTTTCGGTGCCGGGATCGCCCTGCTCTTGGCGATGCTGAAGTTTGGTGCCGTCATTCGTACGATTGATTACCGCTACTGGTGGGTGCTGCCCGGCGCGATTGCCTGCACCACCGCGATCTGGTGGCTGCTCACCAGCGACTATGATCGATCCAATAAGCGCATCCCGCTCTGGCCGGGCCTCGTCACCCTCGGCTACTTATTGGTCTTTGCCCTCCAGTTCGCGACCGCATCAGGCGGCGGCGTCCAGGACTTTGTCAACGCGGGCACGGCGGCCAATGGTCAGGACTGGTGGGTCTGGCTGATCGCCACCGTGGTCACGCTGGCGGTGGTGTACGGTCTGGCGTTTGCGCTGCCACGCCGCGCTGCACACCCAGTCAGACTTAGTCTCGCCATTGATACGCTGGGCGCTGGCTTCGTCGCCCTGCTGCTGATGGCGACCACCTTCTTCACCCAGAGTCGCGGGCCATGGCTTGGCCTCTTCGCCGGACTGATCGTCTTCTTCACGCTGACGCTGTGGCAGGCGCTGCGCCATGCCCGCGCCCGTGAAGCCCAGGGGCTCAGCCGCATCCTCAGAGTAGTCCTGGTCGTCTGGGTCGCGCTTATCGTCGGAGGCGGTGCCTTCTTAGGGGCCTTCAACCTCTCAAACGCGCCCTTCTTCGAGCGTCTGCGCGACGTGCCCTTCATCGGGCGGATGGGGCGTCTGCTTGAGGTGAATGATGGCACGGGCCTGGTTCGACGCCTGATCTGGACAGGCGACGAGCATGGTGGCGGGGCGGTTGCGCTGATTACCAGCAACCCGCTGCGAACCGTGATCGGCTGGGGGCCAGAGAGCATGTTCGTGGCGTTTAATCCATTCTACCCGCCTGCCCTGGCGAATATTGAGGCCCGTGGCGCTTCGCCTGACCGCTCGCACGAGGCGCTGCTCGACGAGCTAGTCACCAAAGGTGTGCTCGGGCTTGCCAGTTACATCTTTCTGCTGTTCAGCTTTATTGTTCTAAGCTGGCGGCTGATCCGCCGCAGCGAGGCGTGGGCGTGGCAAGTCTTCTTCATCGCCTGCCTGAGCGCCGTGGTGAGTACCTTCTTCGAGGGTCTCGCCGGTATCCCCATCGTCTCGACCCTGATGATGCTCTGGGTAAGCCTCGCGCTGACGGTGACGGGCGGCGCCGTGGCGGGCCACTACCAGCTAACGCTGGCGCCTGCCGAACCCATCCGTGACGAAACCGAGGCCGTGCCTGCGCCGACCACCACCAGCGCGGTTGGGCGCAGGCGCAAGGACTCACGCGGCCAAGTTGCACGGGCCAGCGGCACCCGCTCCGCTGCGCGTGGCGGCAGTCGCCAGAGTCTCACGCCAGGGGCCATGCTCTCATATAGCCTCATCGTCGGTGTGACTCTGCTGGCCGTGGTGCTGCTGAATGTCAACCCGATCCGCGCTGACATGCGCTTCCAGCAAGGCCAAAGCCTCGCGCAGCGGCCAAACCTCACGGCTGATGCCCTGGTACGCACCCTTGATGAATACCTGAACACGGTGCGCCTCAGCCCCAGCGAGGATTTCTACTATCTGAACCTTGGCCGCATCCTGATGTCACTCGCCGAGAGTAAGCGCTCGCAGGGGGGACAGGTCGGCGCACTCAAGACGGACGCCAGGGTCGAGGATCTGCTCAACTTGCGCGACCAGGCTGCGATTTCCAGTTGGGTGCAGGCGCGCTCGCCGAACGAGATTATGAGCTATGCCGAGGCGGTGCTGCTGCGGGCGCACGACCTCAACCCGCTCAACAAGGATCACTTCGCCAATCTCGGTCGGCTCAACAGCTATTGGTCGCGCTGGTCGGGCGACGAGAAGCGGCTGCGCGCCGCCATTGACTGGTACGAGCAGGTGAATACGATTGCCCCCCAGGATGTGACGCTGCTCAATGAAAAGACTGGCGTCTTAGTCGAACTGGGCAACGCCCTCGCCGCGCAGGGCGACAAGGTGCAGGCGGATAGCTTCTATCAGCAGGCCCGCGTTGCGCTTGAACATTCGCGTGAGCTTGACCCGAAGTATAACGACACCGCGATCCGGCTTGCCGACCTAACCCGTCAGGCCGACAAGAATCTCGATGCGGCGACCGATCTTTACGTGGAGGTGATCAAGCGTGACCCGGCGGCGCTCACCAACGCGATAGAGAGCATCGCGAACGACTTGGCCGCACGGCCTGAACTGCTCTTGAAGCTACGCACCGCGTACGCAGAGGCCGCCGCGACCCAGGAGCAAACCCTGGCTGCGCTGACGCAAACCCCGGACGGGGTCACCAACCCTGGAACCCTCCAGACCCAGGTGGCGCTCCTCCAGACCATCACGGGCCTGCTGGCCGTGCGGGGCGGTGATGTGCCCAGCGCACTCGATCCCTACCGGCGCGCTGCCGAGCTTCAGCCAGCCAACCCGACCTATAGCCGCAACTACAGTATTATCCTCAGCGACACGCTGCGGCACGCCGACGCCATCACCGAGACCCAGCGCCTTATCGCCCAACTGCGCGGCCAGTCTGGCAGCGAGAAGAGCATCGCCGAGGCCGAGCAACTGATCGCGCTCTTCAAGCGCGCTGGCGGGATACAGTAGCATGATCCAGATCGCGCTGATCGCCCTGGTGGCGCTCACCTTTTCGATTGTGGCGACACCGCTGGCCCGCCGACTGGCCCTGCACGTCGGCGTGGTCGCGGTGCCACGTACGCGGGATGTCCATGTTGCGCCGGTGCCCTTGCTCGGGGGGGCCGCCATTTATCTCGGCTTCGTGGCCGCCCTGCTGCTGCTTGGCGACCATGCCTACATCCGCGAACTGGTGGCAATCCTGGTCGGCGCGACCCTGGTCTCGCTCTTCGGCCTCGCCGACGACCACTGGGGGCTTGGCGCGGTGATCAAAATGGGCGGGCAAGCGCTGGCCGCCGTCGTCCTGCTGCTTGGCGGCACCCAGATCCAACTCTTCCCGCAGGACTGGCTCAATTGGGCACTCACGGTGGTCTGGGTGGTCGGAATCACCAATGCGGTCAACTTCCTCGATAATATGGATGGGCTATCGGGTGGGGTGGCGACGGTTGCGGCAGCCTTTTTCCTCTTGCTGGCCTCGATGAACGAACCACGCCAAGTGCTGGTTGGGGCCATGGCCGCCGCGCTGATAGGTGCCTGTCTCGGCTTTCTGCGCTACAACTTGAACCCGGCGACGATCTTTATGGGCGACACCGGAAGTCTGTTTATCGGCTTCATCCTCGCCGCGCTCGCGATTAAATTGCGCTTCCCCTCGAACATCCCGTTGGTCACCTGGATGGTGCCGCTCTGCGTGCTGAGCGTGCCGATCTTTGACACATGTCTGGTCTTCACGGCCCGGCTGCGCCGTGGGGTCAATCCCTTCACCACCGCCGGCAAAGATCATCTCTCGCACCGGCTGCACGCGCTAGGCATGACCCGGCGCGAGGCGGTGCTAACCTGCTATTTGATCGCCGGCTCGTGCGGCCTGATTGGGGTTTATCTGACCCAGGCCCGCCCCGTTGAGGCATACGTAGTGGCCGGGGTGTTCGCTGCTATCGGGGTGTTCAGCCTCATCTGGCTAGAGCGGGTCTGCCCATCAGGCGTGCCGCGCCGTGCGCGGGGGTGAACGCGAGCCACAGATTTGCCCTGGCCGCTGACGAGATGAAACACATCGGCGGAAATGCGCGGCAGGTTTTGTACCACGAAGCGCACGAAGTTCACGAAGGTTGAACCGCGTGCTGCTGCGTTCCGTGCCTGACGAGAATCGCCGTGCAGCCCGACAGGAACTTCCAGAAAGCGGTACTAGAACACATCCATAACACATCCATAAAGCGAACCCCGAGGCCGTGGGTCTCGGGGTTCGCTGACTGCTACCCCATCAGGGCCAGCAGTGCGCCGGTGGACGCGGCCACAATGGCGATGGCGCTCAGTCCGGCAGGGCCATCGAGCGGGTGGGGCGAGGCTGGGCGACGAGTCGCCAGCGCCAGCCCCGCGAGGGTCAGTGGCAGCGCCACTGGGCCGGCCACAAGCGCCAAGGTAAGCACCGTCAGTGCGGCGACGAGGCTGCGGGTGCGCGCACGGGCGGCCTGGGCCGCGTGCTGGAAGGTCGGGTCAAGCAGCACAATCAGGGCGATGGGTGCCGCTAATGCCGCGACGATGTAGGCGCTTAGGTAAATGGCGGGCCAGCCCAAGCCGACGGCGGCGGGCGACCAGACCTGCCCCGCTGGCAGGGCCACGCTGAGCGCGGCGGCGATAGTCGCCGCGTGGATGGCCTGATCCATCAGGAAGGGCACCAACGGCGGGCGAAAGAGCCGGTCGGCGAAGTGAACCTTCCAGTGGTCGGTGGCGAGATGCACCGCGCTGATGCCAAGCATCGCGGGCTAGAGACGCCAGGCGCTTGGCTCGACCAAGGCCACCACGAGCATACAGGCCAGCACCAGCCCCACGTGCATAAATAGGCCGTCCCACTGGCGCTTGCGGCGCACTAGCCAGAGGGGCTGAAGGGCGAAGTCGGCGATCAGGTGGGCGAGGATGAACAGGTAAAACATAACGCCTCCGGCGTGGATATACCGATTTAACCGACTGCGAGATTCCACGCCAAGCCGGAAGAATCTCGCGCAAAGCCGCCAAGCCGCTAAAACAAGGTTCGTGGATACGTTACCGTTTGGGCACGTGCATGGCTTACTGATGCGTTCGGCCTGAAACCTGACACCTAGCACCTGAAACCTTGGCTTAGGCCACATCGAGGCGGGCCTCAAGCTGCGGCAGATTGAGGACGCTGACGCGGGCACGCTCAATCTGGATCAGACCCTGCTCGCGCAGGCCGCTGAGAACCCGGTTCACCGTCTCGCGGGTCGTGCCAGCCAGACTGGCTAAGTCGTCCTGGGTCAGATGGAGGTTGATGCGGGTGGCGCCGCCCTGCTCGCCGACCCCGTGCTGATCAGCCAGGTCAAGCAGCGTCCGCGCGACACGCTGGGGTGCCGAGTGGCTGGCTAGATGTTCGATATAAGTATTGGTGCGCCGCAGACGGGCCGACAGCTCTTCCAGCACCAAGACGGCGATGTCGGGCATGGTTCGCACGGCCTCGCGAAAGGCGTGGCGATGCAGCATGAGCGTCGTGGTCGGGCACATCGCCTCCGCGCTGGCCGAGCGCGGCTGCCCATCGAGCAGGGCCAACTCGCCGAAGAAGTCGCCATCGCGAAAAATCTTGACCGACAGCTCTTGGCCGAGCTGACTAATGGTATTGTTTGCGTTCATAAGAACCATTACGTTTCATAGCGTTTTATCGCGTCCTATTGCGGAAAAGCGCCATTTCTGGTATACTGTGCCTATGCGTACATCTGTTTGAAGACCCCTTCCATGCAGCTTGTCGAACACACCCGCATCAACCGATCCGACCCACGCTTTGCGGCGTTGGA